>NZ_JBICII010000003.1:0-72019 GCF_043101865.1 Pseudomonas sp. zjy_15 | reverse complement strand
GTGATGGACACACATCGGGGATTGCTCGCAAAAGGGCCCGCACAGGCAACGAAGCTCAGGCAGGAAACCACTGTCGCAGCAACCGCCGCGCTTCCTGCGAGCCCTGCCCTGCGGCAAGCTCAAGCCAATAGCGCGCCTGCTCCGGCTCGTTTTGCCGACACAGCCGAGCGTACTCCAACTGCGCCCGACGATCCCCTGCGCGGGCTGCCTGACGCAGCAGCTCATGGCCAATACGCCGGTCGCGGGCATTGCCACAGTCGCGGCACAGCATCTGCCCCAGGCGGCTCTGCGCCACAACCACACCTTGGCGCGCCGGCTGCTTCAACAGGCGCCCGGCCAGGTGCTTGACCTGAGGTTTATCGCCCAGGCGCGGGCTATCGAGCAACCACAGGGCCACTTTCAGGGAAAAGCGTTTGGCGGGAGGTGCAAGTGTCGATGCAACGGGGCTGGCGAGGTGTTTACCGCGAAACTTCATGAGCAACAGGTTTTGGTAACTCGAAAAGCGCGCCACTCTACTCTTTTTTTTTCACCCTGGCCTGTCGATTTCTGGAGTATTGAAAAAAAATTCAATGATCTTTTCTTGACGTTTCCAGGAGGATGACCAACCGGTCTTTTGGAGCATGGGGATTGTCGGACAGTTCATCCCGTTGCTGGCACGCCCGTGCTAGAGCAAGCGCTCGGGACAATCCACAGTTCCTGTGGATAACTCGGTGGACAACCCCCTATCACACCCCTCAAACCCCCGTGAATTGGGGGCTTTGGTCAAACTGACGATTTTTTCACCAGCTAAAAATAGTGTTTTTTTTCATTGACTTAACCACGCAGTCAAGGCATTGGCGAGGCTGCCGGGTGGTGTTATCAAGCCGTTACAAGCGCTGCCCCGAATGTGAACAAGTGCACCATAAACCTTCATTTCCGTGCACGAAAAGGACACATCGGCCCGCATAAAGGCCATTTACCCCCTCTTCACAGCAGCGAGAATTCGCGCCATACTGCGCGGCTCACTTGAACACACATACTGCTTGCCAAACACCTGCACTTCCGGTAAGGTGCCCCTCGTTAGTACCAAGCTGAAAGTCAATTTTGGCCGCAAGCGTCCTTGCAGACTTGTTCCCCCCAAGAGCAGTTCTGCTGAAACAAGGACCGGCCCATTCAATGATTCACTCGCCAGCACTGCGCTGCGCAAGCATGAATCACATGACAGATTGATCAGGATCCCACCTCGACGGCCTAGAACCTTGGCCTCGGCGTGCTGCCTGCCTTCCGAAGTACCTACCAGTCAGCCCAAGCGCCTACATTTGATTGCGCCCCCTCTGGCTGCCCTGTTCCAGTCAGGTTCGTTCGTCCCTTAATAAAGGCGTCACTGGAACGTTTCTATCATGCACGGATCTTATCCCCGTGTTTAAAGCAGGAACCTCCAACAATATGCAAACTCATCATCAGATTCAGGCTGCCATTGGCACCCTCTCCCAGGCCTTCTCGCCGTTGAAGTGCCTTATCGTTGCCCCACGCAAGGGCAGCTTCAGCTTTACCTTGGTAGACGAACACGGCGTTGCCTGCCACACCGAACGCCTGTACCACGAACAGTACAGCCGCAGCGAACCGCTGCAGGCGGTGATCGCCAGGACTCGTCAGTCGCTTACCGCGTGACCGGCGAATGCCGGGGTATTCAAGCGCTGAATCATCCAATCGCAAGACTGCCTGAACGCTCCTGGCGTAATTGCCTTAGGGCATATGGCCCGGAGCATCAGGCAGTAATCGATTTAAAAACAGCTCTTTACACCACGATTATCACACTACACTTCAACTCGAGCGGTGCTTTCCGCTCCCGGCGGGCCTGATCATTCACCAGCTGCCAAGCTCCAGCGCCCGTCCGGCCCTTACCTGCTCGAGGGCATCATGGGTATTGCGGCGAATGAATTGTGTCAGTATGTGATCCGACCCACCCTGGTCTACCTGAACCGTCACTGCGCCAGCGCCGAAGCCTTGTTACTGGGCATCGCCGCCAGTCAGTCAGCCCTCGGCTCAGCCCTGCATGACCGGCGCGGGCACGGCCTTTACCGTATCGGCGAGCAACGTCACCAGGCGCTCTGGGACGAATACCTGGCCCGTGATCCCGACCTAGCCAGCCTGATTCGCGGCCTGGCCAGCCAGCACGCCTTCCTTGGTGGCCCGCACCTGGAGCTCACCGTCAACCTGCGCTATTCCACTGCCATTGCCTGGATGCTCATCGAAGAGCAGGCCACACCATTGCCTGCGGCGGACGATCTACTGGCACTGGCGCGGATCTGGCGACAGATTTTCAACCCCCAGGGTCGCCTGCGCGACTTCACCCACGCCTGGCATGCCTGCATAGATCAGAAATTGCCACAGGCATCTTGAGACGCGTCCTACAACTATACCGGAAAAAAGGGAATTTTGGTCGGATTGTCCTACAAAACCACTCTAACTCCTGCGATTGAGCCTATAGCGCGGCGCGTGATTTGTTGGTAGCTTTTCGCCCCGGAGATCCCAAGGAGTTTTCTAATAATGAAAAAAGTAATGCTCAAAACCTCCCTCGGCTTAGCCGTTGCGCTTGCTTCCAGCCAACTGCTCGCCAGCGGCTTCGCGCTCAACGAACAGAGCATCAGCAGCATGGGGACAGGTTTCGCGGGACGTTCTTCTTCTGCCGAAGATGCCAGTACCGTATTCGGCAACCCGGCCGGCATGTCCCGCCTCAAGCGCGAACAGTTCACCGTGGGCGGCGCTGCCGTCATCGCCAAGACCGACATATCGGGCCCAGGCAGCAACCTCGGGGGGGAAACCGATGGTGACATGGTGCCTGTCGTTGGCGTACCCATGGGTTACTACGTCAAGCCGATCGATGACCACTGGAGCGTCGGTTTCGGTGTCTACGTACCGTTCGGCCTGGTAACCGACTACGGCAGCGATGATGCCGCGCGCTACTGGGGCAAGAAGAGCCACGTACAGGTTGTCACCTTCCAGCCGACTGTCAGCTATGCCTTCAACGACAAGGTCTCGATCGGTTTTGGCCCGACCATCAACCGCATCGAAGGGGAACTGGGCTCGAGCCTGATCAACCCGTTCACCCCGGGCCGTAACGACGGCGAAGTGAAGATCAAGGGCGACGATACCGCCGTTGGCTACAACATCGGTATTCTGGTCCAGGCCACCGACCGCACCCGTGTCGGTCTTACCTATCACTCGATGGTCGACTACAAGCTCGAGGGCAAGACCCGTGTCAGCACCCCGCTGATCGGGCCATTCAATGGCAACAAGTTTGACGCCAGCCTGAAGATCAAGACGCCTGAATCCGTCGACCTTTCGGTTACCCATGAACTGGACGACCAATGGACCCTGTACGCAGGCAGCACCTGGACGCGCTGGAGCCGCCTGGAAGACATCACCGTGCAGAACGATGTGCCGGCGCCACTGGCAGGTTCGGCGTTCCAGACCATCACCGAAGAGCAGAACTGGCATGACACCTGGGCTCACGCCATTGGTGCATCCTACAAGGTCAACAAGGAGTGGGTACTGCGTACCGGCTTCACCGTCGACCAGTCGCCAACCAACAACCACGATCGTTCGCCGCGCATCCCGACTGGCGACCGCAAGGTGTTCAGCCTGGGTGCCGGCTGGAGCCCGAACGACGACATGACCATTGACGTCGCCTACTCCTACCTGTGGGAGGAGGACACCAAGGTCAATCAGGTCAGCGCGACCAAAGGCAGCTACCAGGCCAAGTACGAGAACAGCGCTCACGGTATCGGTGCATCCCTCACCTACCGCTTCTGATTCTTGCGCGTCACATGAAAACCGCCTTCGTGGCGGTTTTTTTTCATGCCTGCAGTTGCCAGCTGTCGCCCAGGCACTCGCGCAGATAGTCCATGAAAACGCGCACCTTGGTGGTCATGGCAAAGCGATCGGCCAGGCACAGGTAGATGTCCATGGGCTCGGTCTGGGCGTAAGCCTGGCTGCTGTCGCAGTATTCGAACAGCGGCACCAAGGCGCCCGAGGCCAGGTGTGGCCGCACAATGAACTCGGCCAGGCGGGTGATGCCACCATCGTGCAGGGCCATCTGGGTCAGGGCATCGATATCGTCGCTGATCAATACACTGCCGAATTCCGCTTCGAAACGCAGGCCGTCCCGTATGAAGCCCCAGCGCAGGAAGCGGCCATCCACCGGGTAGCGAAACACAAGGCAACGGTGCCCGCGCAAGGCCTCGGGCGTGCCAGGTACGCCAGCACTTTGCAGGTAGCCAGGTGAGGCACAACAAATGAACGGAATGCGGGCGACGCGCCGGGCCAGCAACTGGTCTTCGAGCTGCGGCGCAATGCGCAGGCTCACGTCAACGTCTTCACGGGCATGGTTGACCCGACGATCAGTCGTTACCAACTCTATCGAAAGCAAGGGGTAGCGGGCACTGAAAGCAGGTATCAACGGTGCCAGCACATGGCGCCCGAAGGCAGAGGTCGAGGCAATGCACAACCGCCCCTGAGGCTCGCTGTCGGGTGTTGTCACTGCCTGTTCGGCCAGGACCAGATCACGCTCGATGTGCTTTACACGCTCGTAATACTGAGCACCAGAGGGCGTCAGGGCCATGCTGCGTGTGGTTCGGCTGAGCAGACGCACTTGCAGGTGGCCTTCCAGCCGCGCCAGATTCTGGCTGACGGCTGCCGGGCTAAGGCCGATGTTACGGGCGCCAGCGGCAATGCTACCGGCCTCGACCACCTTGATGAAGCAGCGGATGGCGTTGAGCAGGTCCATGGTGAGCTCTTGGATTCGTAATGATTTCTTTATAAAGAACTCAATGCTGCGGGTCTACAGCTGCAGGCGTGCACGTTGCTAATCTGCGCTTCCACTCAGCTTTCAGGAGTTCGCATGAGCAACCTTTCCCGGTCGCGCGGTCGACGCAAATTACACCCGGTCGCTACCCCCTACGTTTTCGCGTTCTTCATGTCGTCGATCATGGCGCTGTTGATGTGCTTTGTGATCACGGCTGCCAATGCCGGGATTACCCCGGAGTATCTGGGCAATGTGCTCAAGGCCTATCAGCTGGCGATGCCGGTGGCATTTGTGTGTGTGCTGGTGGTCCGGCCGGTGGTGATGCGGCTGGTGGCGATTACCGTGCATGCATGGTGAAGTGGCCTGCAGCCAGCCACTTCCTGTTTTTGATCTTGATCTTCACGACTTCAGGAGGCCTGCGCTCGGCCTCCTGAAGTCGCAATCTGCATCGCCTGAACTGCCTCGCACTTAGAAGCGGAAGTCGCAGCAAGATCAGCCTGGTTACTGCTGTGAGGCGATGGCCTTTTCGATAGCGGCGCGGAATGCGGGATCATCCGGTTTGGTCAGGCTGGAGAAGTTACCGATCACCTTGCCCTTGCGATCGACAACATACTTGTAGAAATTCCACTTCGGCGCACTGCTCTGGCTGGCCAGCTCCGCGAACAGCGGTATCGCATCCTTGCCCCGCACCGCCTGCGTCTTGGTCATGGTGAAGGTGACGCCGTAGTTGGCATAGCAAACCTTGGCAGTCTTCTCACTGTCGGCGTCTTCCTGCTTGAAGTCATTGGACGGCACGCCGAGCATTTCCAGCCCTTGCTCGTGATATTCCTTATACGTCGCCTCAAGCCCCTCGAACTGCGGGGCAAAACCGCAATAACTGGCAGTGTTCACCACCACGAGCGGCTTGCCGGCAAAGCGTTCGCACAGCTCGACCTGCCCCTTGCCGCGCAATTCCGGCAGGCTGCCCTGCAACAACGCCGGGCAATCCGCTGCCCAGCTCGATGTACTGGCAAGCAGGGCCAGCACTGGCACCGTCAACCAATGTGCACGCATGACTCGTTTCTCCCGCATGACAACCCTTGAGCTTGCAGGGTAGCGCCTAACACACACTCATGCCCAGTTGCATCAGCGCCATCCCTCCCTGATGCCAGCCCCACCACACCAGTGCCAACAGCAACAGCGCGGCAACCGCCAACAGCCCGCGGAGCAGGTAGCGGTTCATGCTGCCTGGGCCTGAAGGCGTGCAACCGGGCGTTCGCGCACCGGCCAGTTAAGGGCAGCAGCCAGCAAGCTGAGCAGGATGGATATCTGCCAAACCAGGTCGTAGCTACCGGTGCGGTCATACACCACCCCACCCAGCCACCCCCCCAGGAACGCGCCCAACTGATGGAACAGGAACACGATACCGCCCAGCATGGACAGGTTACGCACCCCGAACACGGTGGCCACGGTACCATTGGTCAACGGTACCGTGGACAACCACAGCAGGCCCATGGCAATACCGAACAGATAAGCACTGAACTCGCTCACCGGCGCCCACAGGAACAGCACGATCACCACCGCGCGCAGCAGGTACAAACCGGTCAGCAGGCGCGGCTTGGACATGCGCCCGCCCAACCAGCCAGCGGTGAAGGTTCCGACGATGTTGAACAGGCCGACCAGCGCCAGCACTGTCGTACCGGTGGTCGCAGCCAGGTGCTGGTCAACCAGGTAGGCCGGCAGGTGCACGCCAATGAACACGACCTGGAAGCCACAGACAAAAAAGCCCAGCGCCAGCAACCAGAAGCCGGAGTGCGTGCACGCCTCGCGCAGCGCCTGGCCCAGGGTCTGCTCGGCACCGTGACTGGGTAACGGGCGATCGCGCAGCAGGCCGACGAAAGGCACGATGAACGCCACCATCAGCCCCAGCACCAGCAACGCTGCCGACCAGCCCAGCCACTGAATCAGACCAAGGGTGCCCGGCAACATGGCGAACTGGCCGAATGACCCGGCGGCGCTGGCGATCCCCATGGCCATACTGCGTTTTTCGGCCGGCACAGCACGCCCGACCACACCGAGGATGACCGAGAACGACGTGCCGGACAGGCCAATGCCGATCAGCAACCCCGCACTCAGCGATAACGACCAGGCCGAATCAGCCATGCCCATCAGGATCAAGCCGACGGCATAGAGAATACCGCCGATGATGACCACCCGCGCCGCGCCAAGCCGGTCGGCCAAGGCGCCAGCGAACGGCTGCGCCAGCCCCCAGATCAGGTTCTGCAGGGCAATGGCGAAGGCAAACACCTCACGCCCCCAGCCAAAATCAGCACTCATCGGCGCCAGGAACAGGCCGAAGCCGTGTCGTACGCCCAAAGACAGCGCCAGTATCAAGGCCGCCCCCACCAATACCCATCCGCTGGTTCGCCACACCGAAGTCATTTTCGTTATCTCCCGCTCATCGCAAGGTTTTGCGGGTATATACCCGCTTATAGTCGTATCGATTCAGGCCAGTTGTTTCAGCAGTCGCACCAGCTCATCCCGCTGCCCCACCCCGAGCCGTTCAACCAGCTCTTTCTGCGCCTGCTCCCAAGCTGGGTGGGCAACGTGCAACAGTTGCTTACCCGCTGCGGTCAACAGCACCACGCGGTTACGCTGGTCGTCGCCATCGCCCAGTGCTACCAGCCCATCCGCCTCCAGCACACGCAGATTACGGCCCAGGGTACTGCGCTCGAGTCCCATGGCTTCAGCCAGGACTGTGATGCTGGGTCGGTCGAGCCGTTGCAGGTGACGCAGCAGGGAAAACTGGGCGACATTGACCCCGAAGCCGGCAAGGGCTTCGTCGTAATGCCGGCTCACCCCGCGGGCGGCACGACGCAGGTGAGTACAGATGCATTCACTGGTCAGCATGGATACGTGTATATACCCGCATACTGACTGTTGCAAGAAGTTTCACAAGGGGTGAGAAGCGTCAGTCCGGGTTCAAGCGCCTGCGGATCGGCTCGAACTCAACCGTGGCCTTGCGCGCCAGGGGGTCTGGCGCGCCCTGCTCGACCGCCTGCCAGTAGCGCCACGGCACCTTCGCCGCGCCCAGTTCGTAGTCCATGCCATCCCAGTTGTCTTCACGGAAGCTATAGAACGCCCAGTGCAACCGGTTGCGATCCAGCACGACGAGTACATCTTCAAGATACTGCCGACAACCCGGCAACCTGCGCATGCAGCCAAACTCTCCCACCACCAGGCGAGAACGCGGCAGCCCCATGGCTTCGGCCCATGCCAGCGGCTGGCGCAGGTAGCGTTCGACGCGTTGCCCATCCCACAGCTGGGTCTGCCCGGCAAAAGGTACGGGGCCTGGATAGGCGATGGGATGCTTGCGCGCCATGTTCGGCGCACTGGTAGCGGCATAGGGCTCATACATGTGCACGCTGTACAGCACTCGCGCGTCTTCCAGCGGCGCCGGCCAGTAGCCGAACGCGTCTGCGCCAGCATACCAGCCAGCATCGACCATGATCGGCGTGTCAGCGTCTTCTTCGCGAATGGCCGCTATCAGTTGCCGGTACAGCAAGGGCAGATCGCGCGCACCGCCCTGCGCTTGCGCATACCACTGCTGCATCTGCCCGAGTTCGGCATGTTCATCCAGGCCACCCTGTTTCTCCGGTGCTGGCTCATTGATCAGGTTGTAGGCCGCGATGGCCGGATGACTTTTCAGTTCGCGCGCCATATCTCGCCAGAACGCCGCAGCCTGGGACCAGTAGCGTTTGTCTTGCCACAGGCGATCATCGAACTGGCCCTGGTTGTTTTGCGACCAGCGCATACCCGGTAGCGAGAGTGGCGCGATGACCACCTTGAGCCCCGCCTGGTGCGCCCGGTCGAGGGTGGCACGCAGCACCGCCAGGTCGGCTTCGGGCAGGCCGTCATAGGTATCGGCGCTGCCGAGGAGGAAATCACGTTTCACCGGTTGCCATTTGTCGTACGACAGCCGCACCCAGGTAGCGCCGTACCCCCTCAGGGCATCGAAGTAGGCCTGATCGGGTGGCAGCCGGTTGAAACTGTTGCCGCCGTGGCGTGGGGTGTCCCAGAACGCCATGAGATCTGCAGCAGTGGCTGGGAGGGTGGACAGGACCAATAGACTGGCAAAGATCCAGTGACGCACGGGAAGCCTACCTGATTGCTGGGGGGAGGCTGAGGATACGCCGACAAGCAAGAGGCAGGCGCTACCGGACCGTTTCTGGAAGTTACTGGCCCCCTCCCCCCCTATGGCCTGCTGCGAAAGCACTGCAAAGCGGCCCCGAAAGGGCCGTCCAGCTCAAAGCCCCAGCGCCAAACCGAGTACGACGGCCAGCTCCAGCAGCTCCAGCAACGCACCGGCGGTATCACCGGTGGTCCCGCCCAGGCGCCGGCACATCAGATGCCGCAACCAGGCAAACACCGCCAGCGCCAGCAGCACGCTCCATCCGCCCAGGAAGAGGCAGAACAGCCCACAAACCAGCAACACCCACCCCGCCGCGCACCGGGGCATATGTTCGGCCAACGCCTGGCCCAACCCGCCAGGTCGCACATAAGGTGTACAAAGGAACAGACCCAACATAGCCGCCCGCCCGATTAACGGCGCCAGCAGCAATTGCGCCCCGACGCCCTGCCCGACCAGCACCCACAATGCGCAAAACTTCAGCAGCAACACCAAGACCAGGGTGACCACGGCTATCGGCCCACTGCGCGGGTCTTTCATGATCAGCAAGGTGCGTTCACGGTCGCCGAAACCACCTAGCCAGGCGTCGGCACTGTCCGCCAGGCCATCCAGGTGCAAGGCACCACTGAGCAGTACCCACAACGTCAGCAGCAAAGCCGCGTGCAGCGGCGGCGGCGTGCCCTGAAGCAGATGGCTGGCCAACCACAGCAGCAAGCCGAACAGCAGCCCGACCAGCGGGTAGTACAGCAGCGAACGCCCCACCTCACGCGGTGCCGGCATGCCCGGCAGGCTAACCGGCAGGCTGCTGAGAAACTGCAAGGCGATCCAGAACGGCAACATCTCAGGGTGCCTCGACCAGTTGCCCATCGCCACCCGGCACCAGCCGCATCAACGCGCCATGGCCAACCTCGACCTGCAGCAACTGCTCCCTGGGCAAGCCACGGGCACGGGCCAGTAACAGCCGCATCACGCCACCATGGGTCACCAGCAGCACGCGCTTGCCGGCATGCTGAAGGCGCAAACGCTCGACAGCCGCCAGCACCCGTTCGGCAAACGCCTCGACCGGCTCGCCATTGGGCGGTGTGAAGGCGTAAGGGTCGGCCCAGAAACGGCCCAGTGCATCGGCCTGGTGCTCCATGATCTGCGCGGCACTTTGGCCCTCCCAATCACCGAAGTGCAGTTCCTGCAGGGCGGGCTCACGCTGCACTGGCAGGTTCAACTGCGCACCCAGCTCATCGGCGAAACGCCCACAGCGCTGCAGCGGCGAGCTGACCAGCACCTGCCATGGACCGGCGTCGGCCACGGCGCGGCGCATCTGCACCCAGCCCTTGTCGGTCAAGGCATCATCAAGGCTGCCACGCAGGCCGCCCTGTTCCGTTTCACCATGGCGCAGCAAGTCGAGGATCATGCCGGGCGGTCCGCCACCGCGGCCTCGGCAAAGGTCGCCATCTGCCCATGCAGCGCACAGGCCAGGCGCAACAGCGGCACCGCCAGGGCAGCGCCACTGCCCTCACCCAGACGCAAGCCCAAGGCCAGCAAGGGTTCGGCCTGCAGCGCAGCAAGCAAGGTCTTGTGGCCGGGCTCAGCGCCCTGGTGAGCGAACAACAACCAGGCCCGACACTGCGGGTTGAGGCGCACTGCCACGAGCGCAGCGACACTGCAGATAAAGCCATCCACCAGCACCGCGACACCCGCCTGCGCGCAACCGAGGTAGGCACCGGCCAACGCCGCGATCTCGAAACCGCCAACACAAGCCAGTGCCTGCAACGGGTCTTCAGCGCGCAAGCCATGCAGTCGCAGCGCCCTCTCGATGACTTCGGCCTTGTGCTGCACCCCGGCGTTGTCCAGGCCGGTGCCTGGGCCGCTCAGCGCCGACGCCGGGCACCCTAGCAGAACACTGGCCAAAGCGGCGGCGGCGGTGGTGTTACCAATGCCCATCTCACCACCGATGAACAGCTGTGCGCCCTGTTCGGCAGCGCGCTGGGCACTGTCGCGGCCGGCCTGCAAAGCCGCTTGCAGCTGGTTTGCGGTCATCGCGGGTTGGCGGGCAAAGTTGGCAGTACCGGTGCCCAGGCGCAGATGGCGCACGCCGGGCAGCTCCAGCTGCGCGTCAATGGTGCCCAGGTCGACCACGTCCAGGCTGGCCTGCAGCTGCCGCGCCAGCACACTGATCGCCGCGCCCCCGCCGACGAAGTTACATAGCATCTGCCCGGTCACCGCCTGCGGATAGGCCGAGATGCCCTCTTCGACCACGCCGTGGTCACCGGCAAAAATGCTGATGGCTACCTTATCCAGCGTTGGCCGTTCAAGCCCCTGAAGGCCAGCCAACTGAATGGCCAGCTCTTCAAGTTGGCCAAGCGAGCCAGCAGGTTTGGTCAGTTGCTGCTGACGGGCGCGGGCCTGGTCCATGGCGGCGTTGTCGAGGGGTTGGCAGGCGTCACGCCACCAGGCTTGGGTCATAGTGCAGGTCCTTTGAGGATTAAGGGCAGGCCGGCCACGGTCAACACGACACGCTGACAGCGTTCGGCCACGGCCTGGTGCAGCCAGCCGGCCAGGTCGACATAGCGCCGGGTCAGCTCGCCCATGGGTACGACGCCCAGGCCGGTTTCGTTACTGACCAGGATAAGGGTGCCAGGTAACTGCTCCAGGCACGCCAGCAGGGCATCACGCTCCTCGGCCAGGCGCTGGTCGTCGTCCAGCATCAACAAATTGGTCAGCCACAGGGTCAGGCAATCCACCAGCAGGCAGCGCCCTTCGGCCGCCTCGGCGCGCAGTACCGCAGCCAGGGCCAAGGGCTCTTCGATCAACCCCCAGTCATCCGGCCGACGCTGGCGATGCAGCAACACTCGTTCGTTCATTTCACCATCCAGCGGCTGGCTGGTGGCGATGTAGGTCACCGGCAAGCCGCTGGCACTGGCCAACTGTTCAGCCAGGCGGCTTTTGCCAGACCGGGCACCACCGAGGATCAGGTTACGCATATCAGGCCACCCCACACAGCTGACGCAATTGTGCGGTGTCCAGGTGCTTTTCCACCAGATCGGCCAGGCGCTCAATGTCGTGTTCGCGCAACGCTTCGTAGTCGATAACCTGCACATCCTCCAGCCCAGCCCAGCGCAACAGTGCAGCACACGACTGGCTGTCTTCGAACAGGCCATGCAGGTAGGTGGCGAGGATCTGGCCATCGGCACTGACAGCACCATCATGGCGGCCATCAGCCAGTTGGACCGCGGGTTGCGCCAGCGCAGGCCCCGTCGTAACGCCAGCATGAATTTCATAACCGGTTACCGTTGCCGCTTCAAGGCTCAGCGTCCCGGCAACATTGCGCAGTTGCTTCTCGGCTTCGAGCACCGTTGCATAGTCGAGCAGGCCAAGCCCCTGGCTTGAACCTGCGGCCCCCTCCAGCCCCAGCGGATCATGCACTTCGCGCCCCAGCATCTGCAGGCCACCGCAGATACCGATCAGCCTGCCGCCATAACGCAGGTGCCGCTCGATAGCCTTGTCCCAACCGCGCTCGCGCAGTTGTGCCAGGTCGCCGCGTACGCTCTTGGAGCCCGGCAAGATGATGAGGTCGGCCGCCGGAATCGGCTGACCCGGGCCGATGAACTGCAAGTCCACCTGCGGGTGCAGGCGCAGCGGGTCGAAGTCGGTGTGGTTACTGATACGCGGCAGCACTGGCACGATCACCTTGAGCACACGCGCGTGCTTGACGCCCTGGCGCACATCGATGCCGTCTTCGGCTTCCAGGTGCAGGTCAGTAAGGTAAGGCAGGACGCCCAGCACCGGTTTGCCGGTGCGTTGTTCCAGCCAGTCCAACCCTGGCTGCAGCAGGGCAATATCACCACGGAAGCGGTTGATGACAAAGCCTTTGATCCGTGCCTGCTCACTGGTCGACAGCAATTCCAGCGTGCCCACCAGATGGGCGAACACTCCACCGCGGTTGATGTCGGCCACCAGGATCACCGGGCAGTCCACCGCTTCGGCAAAGCCCATGTTGGCGATATCGCCGGCACGCAGGTTGATCTCAGCCGGCGAGCCCGCGCCCTCGACCATGACCACCGGGTACGCGGCACTCAGGCGCTGGTGAGAAGCCAGCACAGCCTGCATGGCCGTGGTCTTGTAGTCGTGGTAGGCCACTGCATTCATGCTGGTGACCGCGCGACCGTGGATGATGACCTGGGCGCCGGTGTCGCTGTTGGGCTTGAGCAGCACCGGGTTCATGTCGGTGTGCGGCTGTAGCCGGCAGGCCTGGGCCTGCACCGCCTGGGCACGGCCGATTTCACCGCCATCAGCCGTCACCGCGCTGTTCAGCGCCATGTTCTGTGGCTTGAATGGCACCACAGCGACACCCTGGCGCAACAGCCAGCGGCACAACGCGGTCACCAGTGTGCTCTTGCCTGCGTCGGAGGTGGTGCCTTGCACCATGAGGGTCGTCATGCCGTTTCCTTTTGATAAGCCGCCAAGGCGTGGGCCAGGCGCTGTTCGTCCGCGGCGCAGGCAGGCAACCCCAGGCGCACGGCCGCTGGCTGTTCGAACAACCGTACAAGGATGCCGCGCCGGGCGAGAAATTCATGCAGTCGCGCAGCGTGCTCGCTACGCACGTACTGGAACAGGTCGCAGCCGCCGCTGGGCGCCAGGCCGGCCCTGCGCAACATGTGCGCAAGCCGCTGGCTGGCAGCAGCACAGCGTTCGGCCTGCGCACGCTGGGCAGCTTGATCAGCCAGACTGGCCTGGGCCAGTACCCGGGTCGGGCCATTGACCGTCCAGGGTCCGAGCAGCTCGGCCAGGCGCAGCAGCAAGCTGCGTTCGGCGGCAACGAAGCCCAGGCGCACGCCGGCCAGGCCGAAGAACTTGCCAAACGAGCGCAGCACGATCAGTCCCGGGCGTTCGGCGCAGTCCACCACGCTGTCCGCCGGGGTGTTATCCATGAATGCTTCGTCGACCAGCAGCCAGCCACCGCGGGCAGCCAGGCGAGCATGCCAAGCCAGCAGACGTTCGCGCGATACCCGGTGGCCGGTCGGGTTGTTGGGGTTCACCAGCACCAGCACGTCGAGGCCGTCGAGCGCAGCCTCAACTTGCGCTTCATCCAGCGCCAGCAGTTGGTGCCCCGCCCGTTGCCAGGCATAGGGATGTTCGGCATAGCACGGCGTCAGCACGCCTACCCGGGCGGCTGTACGCAGCAGCGGCAAGGCCTGGATCGCGGCCTGGGAGCCGGCGACCGGCAGCAACTGGCGGGCGCCGTAATACGCGCGCGCGGCGTCCTCCAGGCCGTCCTCGGTTTCCGGCAGACGGGCCCAGGCGTCGACGGGAATCGGCGGGATCGGGAATGGCCAGGGCGCAATGCCGCTGGACAGGTCGAGCCACTGCTCACGGGGGATACCGTATTGCTGCACCGCGCGAAGCAGGCGGCCACCGTGTTCAAGCATTGATATAGGCCCCCAGGCAAATCACCAGCAGCCACAGCCACACGCCGCGCTGCACCAGTTGCCAGCCGCGCTCGATGGCATCGGCATCAGCCACTGGCCCCTCGCCCAGGCGCGGCCGCTCATGCAGTTCGCCGTGGTACACCGCCGGGCCACCCAGCGCCACGCCCAGCGCACCGGCGCCAGCAGCCATCACCGGCCCGGCGTTGGGGCTGTCCCACAGCGGCCCCTGCTTGCGCCAGCAGGCCAGGGCCAGACGAGTTTTGCCCAACAGGGCATACGTCAGGGCCACCAGCCTTGCAGGTATATAGTTGAGCACATCGTCGATGCGCGCCGCGCACCAGCCAAAGCGCTCGAAACGTTCGTTACGGTAACCCCACATGGCATCCAGCGTGTTGCTAAGGCGGTACAGCACCACGCCGGGCGCACCGGCCACCACAAACCAGAACAACGCGGCGAACACTGCATCGCTGCCGTTCTCCAGCACCGACTCGGTGGCCGCTCGGGCCACCGCTGGTTCGTCCAGTTCGCGCGTTTCGCGGCTGACCAGGTAGCCAACCCGGCGCCGCGCCTCCGCCAGATCGCCCTGGCGCAAAGCGTTGGCCACCGGCAGCACATGCTCGCCCAGGCTGCGCAGCCCCACGGCGCAGTAAAGCGCCAGCACGTCAACCAGCCAGCCGATATACGGCAGCCACGAAAGGATCAGTGCCACCAGGGTCAGCGGCACCACCGCCAGGAACCACGCACTCACGCCGTGGCTGCGCCAGCCACGCCCGCCAGCATTCAGACGGCGCTCAAGGTTGCCGGCCATGTTGCCGAAGGCCACCAAGGGGTGGCGGCGCTGTGGTTCGCCCAGCAAGGCGTCCAGGGCCACCCCGGCCACGGTCAGCAAGGCCACGCTCATTGACGCTCTCCCCATTGGTTTTCGTAAAGCATTTCACTCAGGGGCCGCTCTTCGGCCCAGCTTTCCTGCACCAACATCGGCACCGGATAGAACTCGGCGACCGGCCCAAGGCACAGAACCGCCACCGGCTTGGCACCGCCGGGCATGCCCAGCAACGTGGCCAACGCCTGCGGGTCGAACAGCGACACCCAGCCCATGCCCAGCCCTTCGCCACGCGCGGCCAGCCACAGGTTCTGGATGGCACAGGCCAGCGAGGCCAGGTCCATCTCCGGCAGGGTGCGGCGGCCGAAGATGTGTGATTCGCGGTTGTCCATCAAGGCCGCCACCAGCAGCTCGGCACAATCGTTTATGCCCTCCACTTTCAGCTTCATGAAGGCATCGGATCGCTCGCCCAATGCCTCGGCCGTGCGTATCCGCTCCGCCTCCACCAAGGCCTGGATGCGCCCGCGCAGGTCACGCCGGGTGATACGGATAAATCGCCACGGCTGCATAAGCCCCACACTGGGCGCCTGATGCGCGGCGGCCAGCAGGCGGCCAAGCAGCTCGGGCGCTACCTGGCCACCGGCGAAATGGCGCATGTCGCGGCGCTCGCCGATGGCCCGGTAGATTGCGGCGCGCTCGGCGTCGCTATAGGCGTGATCATTCATGGTCGCAACAGCGCCGCCGCCGCATCCGGGCAGGAAGGGAAATAGAAGTGCACGTAGGAGGCCGTGAGCCGGCCCAGACGATAAACCGCCTCGTTGCCTCGCCCACCGTTGGGGCTCAGACCGCGGGCAATCGGTTCCAGCGCAGTACTGGTCAGCGAATGGTGATAGGTGTGACCGCGCAAGGTCCCTTCCGGCAGCTCCACCGCCTGCAGCGCCAGGGCGGCCAGGCGCTTCTGCATGGTCGCCTCGCCCGGCAGCAGGCCGAGCAGTTCGGCACGTTCACCGGCCACGTCAGTCAAGGCATCGAGCAGGTACAGCATGCCGCCGCACTCGGCCAGCAATGGCTTGCCCTGCGCGTGGTGGGCGCGGATCGCTTCGCACATCGGTGCGTTGGCGGCCAGCGCATGGTGATGCAGCTCTGGATAACCACCCGGCAGATACAGGCTGTCTACTGCCGGCAGTTCGCGGTCGTGCAGCGGCGAGAAGAACACCAGCCTGGCACCAAGGTTGCGCAGCAGGTCGAGGTTAGCGCCATACGTGAAGGCGAACGCTTCGTCCCGCGCCACGCCAATGCGCACACCGGCCAGCGAGGCAACGCAGGCTTGCGGTTCGGGTTCGGCAAAGCTTACTGGCGGCGGCAACGCCGCATCGCAACTGGCGCCCAGCGCTTCGGCAGCAGCGTCCAGCCGGGTGTCCAGGTCATTCAGCTCGCTGGCCTGCACCAGGCCCAGGTGGCGGCTAGGCAGCTCGATGCCGCGCTCGCGGGACAAGCCGCCATACCAGCGCAAGCCTTCGGTCAGGCTGCCTTCCAGCAGTTGCGCATGGCGCAGGCTACCGACCCGATTGGCCAGCACGCCGGCGAACGGCAGGTCGGCCTGGTACCGCGCCAAGCCCAGGGCCAGGGCGCCGAAGGTCTGGGCCATGGCTGTGCCGTCGATCACCGCCAGCACCGGCACGCCAAAGTGGCGCGCCAGGTCGGCGCTCGAAGGGGTGCCGTCGAACAGCCCCATCACCCCTTCGATGAGGATCAGGTCAGCTTCGCCGGCTGCTTCCCACAGCAGACGACGGCTTTCCTCCGCACCGATCATCCACAGATCCAGCTGATACACCGGCGCGCCACTGGCCCGTTCGAGAATCATCGGGTCAAGAAAGTCGGGCCCGCACTTGAACACCCGCACCTTGCGCCCGAGGTTGCGGTGCAGGCGGGCCAGGGCAGCAGTGACGGTTGTCTTGCCCTGGCCAGAGGCCGGTGCCGCGATCAACACGGCGGGGCAGTGGCGCGATCGACTCACAGTTCGACGCCTTTCTGCGCGCGGATACCAGCCTGGAAGGCATGCTTGAGCATACCCATTTCGGTCACGGTATCAGCCAGTTCGATCATCTCGGGCTTCGCAGCGCGGCCAGTGACAATCACATGCTGCATGGGCGGGCGGGCCTGAATGTCGGACAGTACCTGGTCCAGGTCGAGGTAACCATGCTTGAGCGCGATGTTGAGCTCGTCCAGCACCACGAACTGCACACCTGGGTCCTGCAGCAACTGGCGCGACACCGCCCAGGCGGCTTGCGCGGCAGCGATGTCACGCTGGCGGTCCTGTGTTTCCCAGGTAAAGCCCTCGCCCATCACGTGGTAGCGCACCTGTTCGGGGAAGCGACGGAAGAACAGCTCCTCGCCGGTGCTGTTGCGCCCTTTGATGAACTGCACCACACCGCATTGCATGCCGTGGCCCAAGGCGCGCGCGAGCATGCCGAAGGCCGAACTGCTCTTGCCCTTGCCGTTGCCGGTCAGCACCAGCAGCAGGCCACATTCGTTAGGGGAATTGGCGATGCGTTCGTCGATGACCGCCTTCTTGCGCTGCATGCGCGCCAGGTGGCGTTCGTCGCGTTCGGTGGATTCGCTCATCAGGGTTCTCCGCTGGCTGGCACCACGGCAATGCGCGGCGACAGGTAATAGGCAGGCAAACGGAGAGCGCGCAGAGGCCATGGCAGGAAGCCACGGTGCACCGCGCATCACCCTCCGTGATGCCGTTGGCAGTATCAGGCCGGTCTCCGGGCTTGTGAGTGGGCCTCGGCCCTGGCCTGCGCGCCTTCCCGGATGCTGGCATCCAGTGGCCCTGCGCGGCCTTTTACTCATCCACCGTTGCGGGGGCAGCGCCGGAATCGCGCCATGCTGGCACCCACCGGCTTCCCAGTTTCACCCTGCCCAGTCGGGGCTGGCAGGGCACCTGAAACACGCCGCGAAGGTTAGAGGGTTGTACCGGGAGCGTCAATCGAAGCGGGTGACGCCGCCAAAGTATGCCTGGCCCGCTCTGAACGCCCGGCCCCTGCGCTGCGCCCGGCCTTCCGAAGTAGCAATCTGCGTTGCCTGAACTACCGTGCACTTAGATGCAAAAGTCGAGGCACGAGCAAGAACAAGCCTCTCAGAGGCTGCTGGATCGACGGGGGCGCCGAGGGGAACCCGACGACCCCAGCCCCCTCTCAGTTCAACAGGCCTTCTTTGGAGGACGCCGCCTATGAAATGCCTCATGCCTTGGTTAATCGCAGCCAGCCTGGCAGGCTGCGGCGAGACGGCGCTGCTGGACGTGCGCGAGGGCAGCGGACCAACGCCCAAGCTGCCTGCCCCTGTCACGACCTTGATCCCCACCGTAAATATCGCCCCCGCAGTCGGCTGGCCCAAGGGTATGAAACCGACCGCAGCACCTGGCACCCAAGTCGCAGCGTTCGCCAAAAGCCTCGATCACCCACGCTGGCTCTATTTGCTGCCCAACGGCGATGTGCTGGTGGCCGAGACCAACGCGCCGGCCAAACCCGAAGATGGCAAGGGCATTCGCGGCTGGGTCATGGGCAAGGCGATGAAACGTGCCGGCGCTACCGTACCCAGTGCCAACCGTATCACCCTGCTGCGCGATGCTGATCAGGATGGCGTGGCAGAAGTCCGCAGCGTTTTCATCAAAGGCCTCAACTCCCCCTTCGGCATGACACTGGTGGGCAAGAACTTGTACGTGGCGGAAACAGACAGGCTGCTGCGCTTTCACTATGAATCTGGCGCCCTACAGATTGACGATGAAGGCCACCCGGTGACCGAGCTACCCGGCGGCCCTCTGAACCACCACTGGACCAAGAACGTGATCGCAAGCCCTGATGGCAGGAAGCTCTACGTGACGGTTGGCTCGAACAGCAACGTGGGGGAAAACGGCATGGACAAGGAGCAAGGGCGTGCCGCGATCTGGGAGATAGACCCCGCCAGCGGCAAGCACCGGCTGTTCGCCACCGGCTTGCGCAACCCCAACGGACTGGCCTGGGAGCCGCACAGCGAAGTCTTGTGGACAGCGGTCAACGAGCGTGACGAACTCGGCAGCGACCTGGTGCCGGACTATATCACCTCGGTGAAAGACGGCGGCTTCTATGGCTGGCCCTACAGTTACTATGGGCAACACGTAGACCAACGAGTACACCCGCAGGCCCCGCAAAAGGTGGCCGAGGCACTGGTGCCGGACTATGCGGTCGGCCCGCATACTGCATCCCTAGGGCTGGCATTCATCGGACCCGGCGTGTTGCCGCCGCCTTTCGAACAAGGGGCATTGGTGGGCCAGCACGGGTCGTGGAACCGCAAACCACACAGTGGCTACAAAGTGCTGTTCGTGCCCTTCGACGGATCAGGCAAACCTGCGGGCCGCCCCATAGACCTGCTAACGGGCTTTCTCGATAGAGAAGGCAAGGCGATGGGTCGGCCGGTGGGCGTGATCCAGGACGGTCAAGGCGGGATACTGGTGGCCGACGATGTCGGCAATGTGATCTGGCGGGTGAGCAAAGCCCCCTGAATCTCGGCAGTCTGTATCGGTCCCGAGCTCAGCGGGGCCGATACAGGTATCGATATCAGGGATTCTGCGCCAGATGCCCTTGAGGAATCACCCGCTTGGCCTGCAGGTAGGCCTTGGCCCAGTAGCTGTTTGACAGGTAGTCCAGGCGCACGGTGCCACCGGTGGACGGTGCATGCACGAAGCGCCCGTCCCCTACATAGATGCCCGCATGGCTGACCTGCGAGCCACCATTGGTGGCGAAGAACACCAGGTCACCGGACTGCAGTGAACTGGCATCCACCGTCGGTGCGCGCATGACGATCATCTCTCGCGTCGAGCGCGGCAGACTGATGCCTGCAGCATCACGGTACACGTATTTGATCAGGCCGCTGCAGTCGAAGCCGGAGTCCGGCGTATTGCCACCCCAACGATAAGGCGTGCCAACCAGACCAATGGCACGAATCAGCACGTCATCGGCAACCGGCGAAGGATTGGGCTGGCTATAGGTAACCTGCGGCTGTACCACCGGGGCCGGCGCAGGCGCACGGCTGGAGCATGCAGCCAGCAAGGCTGCCAAGGAGAGAAATGCGAAGCGCGCCATTTTTACCATGGCCAGAACATCCTGTCTGAGACCGCTGCGCTGCAGCCGAAAAGAGTTGAGAATTTAGATTAGACGCTTTCTGTAAATGCGCACGGCGGTGTGCTTTTTTTCAAAGCATCACCGCCGCGGCAGGGTACATCATTTTGATATCAGTTGCGCGCGATGTTGGTCGGCGCCATGGCCAAGGCTCGCTTGGCTTCGATGAAGGTCTTGCTCCAATAGCGATCACCGAGGTTGTCGATGCGTACACCGCCGCTGCGGCGGCTGCTGGAGTGGATGAACTGGTTGTCACCCAGGTAGATACCGGCATGGCTCACCCGGCCGCGGCCATTGGTGCTGAAGAACAGCAAGTCACCTGGCTTGAGTTTGTTGCGGGCCACTTTAGGCGCATCGACCTTGATCATTTCACGCGTGGAGCGCGGCAGCGTCATGCCCGCCTCTTCGCGGAACAGGTAACCGATGAAGCCACTGCAGTCGAAGCCGGATTTTTCCGAGGTACCACCGAAGCGGTAGCGAGTGCCGATCAACGACATACCGCGCTCGAGAATGCTGTCAGCCAGAACGGGCAGTTGGTAAGGCTTGCTGCCGGAGAAAGACGAAAGGTCATCTTCGGTGGCCAGCTCTTCCGGCTCACCGAATACCGCCGAGGAAGAGGCTTTGGCCTTGATAGCCGATTGTGCGGTGACCGGGGTGTGATCCTGGGGCTGAGATACCGGGCCTTGGGCCGCGCAGCCAAAAAGAAGGGTCACGAGTGCGAGTGGCACGAGGGGTGCGAAGCGCTTCAGCATGGGCACGACCGTGTCTGTAATCCTTTAGAAGGGTGAGACTATGCCCTCTATCATGGCCATTTGCAAATTTTATCGAAAAAGATGTGACTTTTTTGCGCCACCGCTCTGGCCCAGTGTTTTCAGGGGGTTACCAGCCGAGGGTTTCCTTGAGAAAAGGAATGGTGAGCTTGCGTTGTGCCTGCAGCGACGCCTGATCGAGGCGCTCGAGCAAGTCGAACAACGCGCTCATGCTCCGCGCCCCGCGGGTGAGGATGAAATGGCCGACTTCGTCGGTCAGGTGCAGGCCACGGCGCGAAGCACGCAACTGCAACGCGCGCAGCTTGTCTTCATCAGACAGGCCGCGCATCTGGAACACCAGGGCCAGGGTCAAGCGCGACTTCAGGTCCGGCAGCTTGATCGGCAGCTCGCGCGGTGATGCCGAGGCTGCCAGCAGCAAGCGGCGGCCGCTGTCGCGCAGGCGGTTGAACAGGTGGAACATGGCCTCTTCCCAATCAGCCTTGCCGGCGATCACATGCAAATCGTCGATGCACACCAGTTCGTACTGGGCCAGGTAGTCGAGCAGTTCTACGCCGCGATCGAGCAATTGCGCCAGTGGCAGGTAGACAGCAGGTTCGCCACGTTGCTGGAAGCGATGGGTGGCGGCCTGCAGCAGGTGGGAACGGCCAACACCTTGTTTGCCCCACAGGTAGATAAGGCTCTCGGTCCAGCCGGCGTCGGCTTCGCATAACCGCTCGACGTAACCCAATGCCGCAGCATTGGCGCCCGGATAGTAGTTGATGAAGGTGGCGTCATCGCGCAGGCGCACACCCAGGGGCAACTGGATCGGTGGTTTCATGCTCGCGGGCGGTCGGCAGGACCGCGGGGGGCCTTTGGTGAACAATGTGCAAAGTCTATACCTGCAACGCGGGACGCACAATCTCGACTGCGGATAGGGCAAGCAAAATCAACAAGTTGCGTTTTGCAAGCGACCTGCGGATGCGGGGCGCGAAAAGGCTCAAGACAAAACGCGTGGCGTTCAAAGCTCCGGGTCGATATTTCCGGCGTACATGTCCGATTCCTTGTACAGAGCATGCACATGCCGCAGCAGCACCATGATCACCGCCGCCACCGGCAGCGCCAGCAGCACGCCGGTAAAGCCGAACAGTTCACCACCCGCGAGGATGGCAAAGATGACCGCAACCGGGTGCAGGCCGATGCGATCGCCCACCAGCAGCGGGGTCAGTACCATACCCTCCAGCGCCTGCCCGACCATGAACACCGCAACGATGCCCAGCATCGGGTACAGGTCGCCACCGAACTGGAACAGGCCGGCCACCAGCGCGGCACCAATGCCAATGATGAAGCCCATGTATGGCACGATGGCCGCAAGACCTGCAAGCATGCCGATCAGCAGACCGAGCTCGAGCCCCACCAGCATAAGGCCGGCTGAATAGATGATGCCCAGGGCCAGCATCACCATCAGTTGCCCGCGCACGAATGCGCCCAGCACTTCATGGCATTCACCTGCCAGGCCCATCACTTGCGTCTCGCGCTGGCGCGGCAGCAGGCTGCGCAGCTTGCCCATCATCAGGTCCCAATCGCGCAGCAGATAGAAGCCCACTACCGGGATCAGCACCATGTTGGCCAGCCAGGCCACCAACGCCAGGCCTGAGGCGGTAGCCTGGGACAGCAGCATGCTGACGATATCGGTGGTCTGCCCCATGTGCGCGCCGATGGCGGCCTTGATCTTGTCGAATTTCCAGAAACCATCGGCCAGGCCAAGGCGGCCCTGTACCCACGGCAGCGCTACATGCTCAAGCCAGTCGAGCACCTGCGGCGCCAATTCGTACAGGCGCACCAACTGCTTGGCCAGCATCGGCACAAGCACCAGCAACAAGGCCAATAGCACCAGGGTGAACAGGCCGAACACCACCACTACACCCCAGGTACGCGATAGCCCCAGGCGCTCGAGGCGATCGACCAGCGGGTCGGCCAGGTAGGCCAGCATGATGCCAACCAGGAACGGCGTAAGAATATTGTGCAGGCTATAAAGCAGCACAGCGATCAGCAGCGCAACACCCAGCCAGATCCAGCGACGCATGTCAGTCACGGCAAGCGCCCCTTACCAGCGAAAACGCAAGCCGTCGAACGGCGTGGGTGCTGGCTGCGCAGGCGCGGGCTGCCCGGCAGCGGCGTCCACTGCCGGTGCTGGCGTGGCTGGCACTGCCGATGCCTGCTCTACCGGCACCTCCTGCAGTTTGGCCAGGCCAAGCTGGGCACGCAGCTGATCACGATTGCCAGTGACCCCGTAGGTCAAGGTCGTGCCTTCGGCCGCCTGCAAGCGTGGGCCATAGGGCTCCAGCACGCGGGCCAGTTCGGCGTAGCGCTGCAGGTTCATGCCCTGCACTTGCACCTGCAATTGGCGGCCGGCACCCGGCCGGGTAACGTAGCGCGGCGCCAGGCGGCTGCTTACCGCCAGCATCACCGCGTCAGCCAAGGCTGTCGGGTCGGCACCCTCGGCATTGCCCTGCTCACGCTGGTCGCCCAGCCACAGCTGCCACTTGCCCTGCCACTTGCCGTCGGCTTCCTGTGCATGTACCGCCAGCAAAGCATCGGCGCCGTAGCGCTCGGATGCTTCGCGCAACTGCGCCGGGTCGCTGCCTTCGATCTGCCTGGCATTGGCAACCAGTTGCTCCTGCAAGTCGGCCAGCGGCAAGCGCAGCGGCAGACCGCGGTGCTGGGCGGCGCGGCGCAGGGGTTGGGCACTGACCTGGCCATCACCGACCAGGTTGCTGCCCTCAACAGTGTCGTTCAACCACCACCCCAGTATTGAAGGCCGATTACTGCCCCATAGCGCCAGGCCAGCCTTGCGCAAGGCCCGCTCGGTACTACCAGGGTCGAACTCGACCACTATCGACTCGGGCGGGCCGGCTTCGCTGCCCACCTGGTTGATGATTTGCCGAGGGTCCTTGCGCAGCTCGGCCAACGCAGGGCTTTGCACTGCCTTTGGGTCACCGGTCAGACGCAGCACCAGCGTGTCCAGGGCTTTGACCGTGGCCGCGGTACGGGCTTCAGCGCCCGGCCCGGAGACCGGTTCGCGCACCTGATAAAGGCCTGAGACATTTTCAGCCAGGGCAGTGGCCGAGATCAGGGCCAGGCAACCGGCTGCCAGAATATTGAACAAACGCATGGAGGATTCCTGTCCAGTTACCGCAATGCCTATACCTTATACACGGGGGCGCCAGGTAACCAGCCGCGGGGCGTGAAAGATTGCTTGCGGGTGTTGTAGGGCCTACCGGTGTTCGCGTTGAGCGGCGCAGCGCCGGTGAGATCGCGCACCGCCCGCGCGGCGCATGGCTGTTCCCTCAAGGCGAACGTCCCAACTAATTATCTTTTTCATGCCCTGCCCGTCGGCCTGAGGATGGCCGCTGCACGGCAACCCTGATAAAATCGCGCGCCTTCACAGACTACTGACGTTTCAGGCAGCCGCCGCTTACCAGCCGGCCTTGGCCGTCATGGTCGTTTTTAAGAATCCCTCCCTCCTAAAGGCCTGGATCAATGAGCAAGCAACCCTCCCTGAGCTACAAGGACGCCGGTGTAGACATCGACGCCGGCGAAGCACTGGTCGAACGCATCAAGGGCGTGGCAAAACGCACCGCACGCCCTGAAGTCATGGGTGGCCTGGGTGGCTTCGGCGCCCTCTGCGAGATCCCGGCCGGCTACAAGCAGCCGGTGCTGGTCTCCGGCACCGACGGCGTCGGTACCAAGCTGCGCCTGGCACTTAACCTGAACAAGCACGACAGCATTGGCCAGGACCTGGTCGCCATGTGTGTCAACGACCTGGTCGTCTGCGGCGCCGAGCCGCTGTTCTTCCTCGACTACTACGCCACTGGCAAGCTGAACGTTGACGTGGCCGCCACCGTGGTCACCGGCATCGGCGCCGGTTGCGAACTGGCCGGCTGCTCGCTGGTCGGTGGTGAAACCGCCGAAATGCCTGGCATGTACGAAGGTGAAGACTACGACCTGGCCGGTTTCTGCGTAGGTGTGGTGGAAAAGGCCGAAATCATCGACGGCTCCAAGGTTGCCACCGGCGACGCGCTGATCGCCCTGCCGTCCTCGGGCCCGCACTCCAACGGCTACTCGCTGATCCGCAAGATCCTCGAAGTCTCGGCTACCGATATCGAGAACACCCAGCTGGACGGCAAGCCGCTGACCGACCTGCTGATGGCGCCGACCCGCATCTACGTCAAGCCGCTGCTGCAGCTGATCAAGAACACTGGCGCAGTCAAGGCCATGGCCCACATCACCGGCGGCGGCCTGTTGGACAACATCCCGCGCGTACTGCCGAAAAACGCCCAGGCCGTGGTTGACGTGGCCAGCTGGCAGCGCCCGGCGGTGTTCGACTTCCTGCAGGAAAAAGGCAACGTCGACGAGCACGAAATGCACCGCGTACTGAACTGCGGTGTGGGCATGGTCATCTGCGTGGCCCAGGACCAGGTCGAAGCCGCCCTGAACGAACTGCGCGCCGCCGGTGAGCAGCCATGGGTAATCGGCCACATCGCCGAAGCCGCCGAAGGCGCTGCCCAGGTCGAGCTGCAGAACCTCAAGGCACACTGATGCCGAGCAATGCCTGCAATGTAGTGGTACTGCTGTCGGGCTCCGGCAGCAACCTGCAAGCCCTGATCGACAGCTGCCAAGGGCAGGACAGCCCGGTGCGTATCCGCGCGGTGGTCTCCAACCGCGCCGATGCCTACGGCCTGCAACGCGCCGCAGCGGCCGGCATCGACAGCGTCGTGCTCGACCACACCCAGTTCAACGGCCGTGAAGCCTTCGATGCCGCGCTGATGGCGCGCATCGACGGCTTTGCCCCGGACCTGGTGGTGCTGGCCGGCTTCATGCGCATCCTCAGTGGCGGCTTCGTGCGCCACTATCAGGGCCGCCTGCTCAACATCCACCCGTCGCTGCTGCCCAAGTACAAGGGCCTGCATACTCATCGCCGGGCGTTGGAAGCTGGCGACGCCGAGCATGGCTGCAGCGTACACTTCGTGACTGAGGAACTCGATGGCGGCCCACTGGTCGTACAGGCTGTGGTACCGGTGGCGTCTGATGACACCGTCGAAAGCCTGGCACAGCGGGTACACCATCAGGAACACCTGATCTACCCACTGGCGGTGCGCTGGTTCGCTGAAGGGCGCTTGCGTCTTGGCGAACAGGGTGCATTACTGGACGGCCAGCCACTGGCGGCCAGCGGTCACTTGATTCGATCCTAGGAGAATTTATGCGTCGCGCCCTGCTCTTGGCTCTCGCCGTGCTCGCCCTGCCCCTCCAGGCAGCTGATCTGAAGCCCTTCTCGGCCAGCTACACGGCCGACTGGAAACAGCTGCCCATGAGCGGCACCGCCGAGCGCAGCCTGGTCAAAAATGCCAACGGTACCTGGGACCTTAATTTCAAGGCTTCCATGATGATCGCCAGCCTGACCGAGCAAAGCACCCTGCGCATGGAAAACGACACCCTGCTGCCGCAGAAGTACCACTTCGAGCGCGGCGGCCTGGGCAAGGCCAAGAAGGTCGACCTGGACTTCGACTGGAGCACCAAGAAGGTCACCGGCAGCGACCGTGGCGATGCCGTCAGCCTGCCACTGAACCGCGGCGTACTGGACAAGTCGTCCTACCAGCTGGCCCTGCAGCACGACGTGGCCGCGGGCAAGAAAAGCATGACCTACCAGGTGGTCGACGGCGACGAAATCGACACCTACGACTTCCGCGTGCTGGGCACCGAAAAGGTCACCACCAAGACCGGCCAGGTCGATGCAGTGAAGGTCGAGCGCGTGCGCGATCCAAGCCAGAGCAAGCGCATCACCGAGCTATGGTTTGCCAAGAACTGGGACTACCTACTGGTGCAATTGCGCCAGGTAGAGACCGATGGCAAGGAGTACGTGATCGTGCTGCAGGATGGCACGGTCGATGGCAAGCCGGTGAAGGGCAACTGATCCGGCACTGCCTGCAACACCTGAAGCCCTGCCCAGTGCGGGGCTTTTCTTTGCTGCGAAGAAGCCCATCGAGGCAGCACACCTCCCAGCTTCATGAAACTTGTTTCATGCCTGTTTTATTTACTTAGTCTGCTAACAAACTCTATAAAGAAGACGTGCGACACACTGTCGCAGCCATCTTGAAGAAGTGGAGTTTAACGATGACTGTCCAAGTAACCGAACGCGACGAATCGAAAATGTCCCACGAAGGCCTGGCCGCTGGCGTGCGGATCTGGGATGTGTACCAACAAGGCCAACTGGTGGGCATGTTCCATAACGAACACGAAGCGCACCAATACCGCGTTGAGCTTGAAGACCTGGAAAACCAGCGCGCTACACAATGACCCAGCGCATTGCCGCGAATCCCTGATTCACCCGGGCTCGAAGAACAACCCCACAATACTGCGGCAGTACCGGAGCCTTGTGGGGTTGCCATGACAGGGTCTACACCGACCCGAAACGCACCTCCACCGACAGGCTGCCCAGGTTATCGCTCAGGCCAGCCCCGTAACGGCCGTCCAAGTCGTCATTGATGCACAATTGCAACTCTCCCTGCTGGCCACGCGGCAATTGCATCTGGTTGCCGACCAGGAACGGCACGCCGCTGTTGCCGATACGCCCGATCAACGCCCCTTCGTTCTGCCCCGGCAGGGTGTAGCCCTGCTTGGCGATCAACGCTGGGTTGCCCTGCGCGCCAACCATGCCGGTGGCCGGGTTGGCCGTCCACTGCCCGCCCGTACAGACCGCCAACTGCCAGCTCTGCCCATTGATCTGCATGCCCGTGCCCTGCCATGCCTGGTTGGCCTGCACCTGTACGGTACGCTTGAGCAGGTCGCTGGCCACCACATCGGCGGCCTGGAAGGTCAACGCGGTGATGGTCAAGGTCGGGTTGGCGGTGCCGGTGGTGGGGAACACACCGTCGCCGACCAGGAACAGGTTGGGGTGGTCCCAGCTGCGCTGGTCCTTGTCCACCACCGACTTGGTGCGGTCCGAGCCCATGCGGTAGGTGCCCATCAGGTGGCCAGCGCCGTAGAACGCGTAGTTTTGGCCGTCGTACTCGAACACCGTTTGCGAGCCGGGCTCGAGCTTAGGGTTCAGGTCGGTCAGCTCGGTGGCGCCCATCAGCTCGGTGATGATGTGCGTGGCGGCCAGGCGCGCTTGCTTGAAACCCTCCTTGGTGTAGTCGGACAGTTCGTAGGTGATCTGTGGCCGAGGCAGGCCCAGGCCGTCGGTGAACTCCGTGCTCCTCTCCACCCGGCACAGCGCTTTGTCCGGGTCTTTCTCCACCTGCTCGACCAAGAAGCCCAGACGGAATTGGCGGGTCAGCACGCTGTTGAGCTGCTGCACCAGCGCCTGGCCGGACAATGCCAGCTTGTTGGGGTTAGCGCCGCCGTGGTTGGTCCCGTCGATGAAATCGCAGACCGAGGTGTAGGGGTCGTTCACCGACCAGTTCCAGCCCTCGTTGCCGATTTCGATACGCCAGGCGGCACGCTGGCTGCGGAACGGGCCATCGCGCATGTCCTCGATCCCCGAGGTGGACAATGGCCCACGGAACGGGAACAGCGGCTTGCCTTCGGGCATCAGGCCCCAGGCCAGGTACACCGGGTGGTCAGCCAACGCCTGGCCGACCTGGCCGCTGCTGTTGGCGACCCCTTTAGGGCTGTTCGGGCCGATGGAGTTGAGCAGCAGCTTCGGTGTTTCGATCGCGTGGGCGGCAATCACGTAGCGCTTGCCCTGGGCCGTGCCGTTCTGGCGCGTGCCGTTGTTCTGATACTGGATGAAGTCGATTCCCGTGACCCCATTGGCATCGACCTGCACCTGGCTTGCCACGGTCTGGTAGAGGATGCGCACGTTGCCGGTATCCAGTGCCTTGGCCATGGTCACGGTGGCATCGTACTTGGCCTGGATCGGGCAGATCGGTGTGCAACTGGTGTTGCCTGCGCACACCCGACGGCCGTTATCATTCTGCGAGTTGCGCCCGGCCGGGGTCTGCCGGACATTGAGGGTGACACCTGGGTACGGCTTGCCGTCGGGCCCCTTCTCCGGGCTCTGGTATACCGTGCCCGTGACGTTCTCGCCCAGGCCTTGGTCGACCAGCGACGGCGGGATGCCATGCATGCTGTATTTGTAGCCATGCGGGAACGTCACGCCCAGGTAAGTCTGCGAGGCGACATCGGCGGACACGCCCATCTCCTCTTCGGCGCGGCAATAGGCGGTCTGCAGATCGTCGTAACTGATCGGCCAGTCGACCCCGACGTTGTACGCAGTGCGCATGCGAAAGTCGTTGGGCAACAGGCGCAGGGCCGTGCCCATCCAGTGCCACATGGTGCCGCCACCTACCCGCTCGTAAGTGCTGGCGAACAGTTGCGGTCCCTTCTGCACCAGGTAGCTTTTCTGCGCCTTGTCCGGGTCTTGGCTACCCGCGGTGATCAGGTCCTGGATGGTCGCCCGTGGCGCGAACTGCGTGGCCGGGGTCTGCTCGCTCTGTTCAGGTGGGTACGGCGATTCGGGCGCTTTGAGCACCGCGGTGTAGAAGCGCTCCAGGTACTCGCTGCGATTGGGCGGAATGGCCGGGCCCGATTCGAGCACCAGCACTTTCAACCCGGCCAGGCCCAACTGGTAGGCCATGACACTGCCGGCCATGCCGGCGCCCACCACGATCACATCGGCGGTTTCGATGTTCTGGGTTTGTACATTGCTCATGGCTGCTGCCCTTCCTTGGCGTCGACTCCGGTGAATTGCTTGAGGGTCGGTGGCTGCTCTCCCCAGTATCCGAAGTGGAACTGGCTGTAGCCCATGGGATGGGATTGGGCGATCTTCCACGCCCAGCTCTCCTTGTAGGCCTGGTCGGAGACCACGCGCGTGTCACCCGTGCGCGCGTTGCCCAGGTCGTAGGGTTGGTACCAACTGCCGAGCAGCCACAGCTTCATGATCGAGCGGGCGCCCTGGGCGATTTGCGGGTTCGCGTTATCGAGCACGGCGCTGGCGATTTGCGCGGGCGGCTGGCTCTGGATGCTGGCGTACAGCTCCAGCAGGCTGCTGAACGCCTCGAGGCCCATGCCTTGCTGGGCGGTGGCGAAGAACACCGGCGGCAGGTTGATCGGGTCGACGGAAGGCGCCAGCAGCTTGGCCGACAGGCCAGTGAGCACGGCGGACAAGCCGATGAAGTTTTGCAGGTTCTGGTCGCTCATGGCATCACTCCTTGGCGCCGGTGGATTGGGCACGTTCAAGCAGGAAAGTGAAATCGGCGAAGCTGGTGCGCGGTGACTGGGTCACGCGAGTGGTCGCGTTGTTGTGGCACTCCATGCAGCTGGACGAGGCCTGCGGGGTGGTGCCCTGGTTGTAGGTCTCCAGGGTGGCGTTGGCCAGGAAGTTCGGCGCAGGCGTACCTAACGGGTTGGTCGGTGACGGCACCTGGCAGTCATCGGCCGGGGCGGTGGGCCACTGGGTGCTGATCAGGTGGTAGTTGGCCCACACCGTGCCCTTGAGCGCACCTTGCCACTGTGCGTTGAGCTGTTGGGTGGCGGCGGTGATGGGAATTTCACGCACGATCTGCGAGGGGATGGCCTTCTTCGACGGGTCCCACGGTTGCGCGGGCGGCTCGTTCACCGGGCGGTCGCTGGCCTGGGCGTCGTAGAACAGGTAGGGCCCCTTGCGCTCGTTCATGGGCGTGGTCTTTTCCGGCACGTTGCGCACGTGCTCGAACGTCGACCATACCCACTGTGGTGCACCTTCGGTCTTGTGCACGATGTGCAGGCCTACCAGCCCGACCTTCTGCGCATTGCACGACTCGGGGATCAGCGCCCCCTTGTTCGGGTCGGCGTTGCCGGGGGTGTAGACCAGCGCGTCGACGGCGTGGAACTCCTGCGGGTTGTCGCTGCCATCGAGCACTTTCCAGGCCGACTTGACCATGATCGCACCGACCTGCTGGGCCTTCTGCGAACCACAGGCGAAAGCGATGCGGTTGTCAGCCTTGCTCAGGAACGCTTGCTGGCCTTCCTTGCTGTACAGGCCATTGTTGACGATGTCATCGAACATCGGCTTGTTGACCATGATCGCGTTGCGCGTGTAGGTGCCGCTTTGGTCGACCAACGGGCCGGTCTTGAACGGCTGGATGAACTCATCGAGCACGCCGGCGACCTTGCCCATCTGCTGCAGCACCGGCAAGTCACCCTTGCCTTGGCAGGCTGCGGGCACGGGTGCCTGCTGATCCCAGGCAACGGGTTTCTGTCCCTTGGGCAGGAAGATCTCGTAGCTCTCTTTCCACGACTCCCACACCGTCTTGCCGGGTGCGCCGATCTGCGCCGAGGTGTTGGCGCTGCCGTCGGCGTTGGCGGGCCAGTTCAGGGCGACGAAGGTCTGCCACGACAGCACGTCGAAATCGTGTTGCAGGTTGTCCAGGGTGAAAGGGGGATTGGCGGTGACGTCGAAGGGAATCGCAGGTGACAGCACCGGCGGACTGGCCGCATCGGCCATGGCGAACGCGCTGGTGAAACTTGCACCCAGGCACGCCAACCGTTTCAGGGTTATTTTCATTATCGTCTCCTCAGCAGATAAAGCGTCGGGACGACGAGGCGTACTGGCCCTTCCTGGACCGAATGTTCAGCGCTATCCCTGACGCTAAGCTGGAGGCTAGCCGCTGTGCCAAAACCCTAGGAAATGTCCGACGAACGGAAGGAACCAAGGCAATAGCACAGCTGACTGATCGCGCCGGTTCGGCGAGCTGCGAGCCAACGCGTTTTTCACGATGGCCGCAGAAGCGACCTTGCGTCGCAAAAGGGCCGCAAAGCGGCCCTGGCGATCTTGAATGAACCGCGTTACCGCCAGAGCGGTGTTTTACTGTTTACCACATCAGATCATCAGGGATCTTGTAAGCCGCGTACGGGTCGTCTTCGTCCGCTTCCTCGACATGGGTATTGAGCAGCAGAATACGGCCAGGGTCGCGCTCCTGGATCTTCAATGCGGCCTCACGGGGGATAACCTCGTAGCCACCGGCATGGGCTACCACGGCCAGCGCGCCATTACTCAGCTTGGTACGCATGAGGGCGTTGACGGCAATGCGCTTGACCTTCTTGTCGTCGACGAAGTTGTAGTAATCCTCGGTGTTCAGCTTGGGCAGGCGAGTGGCCTCGATCAGTTGCTTGACCTGCGCGGCACGGGCCTTCTGCTCGGCCTTTTCCTGCTGCTGGCGGTTCAGTTCCTGGTCACGCCTGGCTTTTTCAGCCATGGCTTCCTTGGCCATGCGCTGCTGGCTGTCGTCGACTTCGACCTGGCCTTTGTGCTCCATGCGCTTTTGTTTCTTTTCAGCTTTGTTGGTCTGCGAGACCTGTTTCTGGTTGACCAGACCGGCTTTGAGCAATTGGTCGCGAAGGGAAAGGCTCATGAATATTCACTCACTTATGCAACAGCTCAGCCGCAGCTGGGCAGGTTCTTTTCCTGACGTTTGGCTTCCCCCCAAAGGGCATCCAGCTCGTCAAGGTCACAGTCTTCAATGGGGCGGCCACTGTCGCGCAATGCCTGTTCGATAAAACGGAAGCGTCGTTCGAACTTGCGATTGGCGCGGCGCAAGGCGTGCTCCGGGTCCTGCTGGAGGTGGCGTGCCAGGTTGACGGTGGCGAACAGCAGGTCACCCATTTCATCTTCAAGGGCATCGACATCACCGTCGGCCATGGCCTGCAGCACTTCATCAAGCTCTTCACGGACCTTGTCCAGCACCGGCAATGCCGCTGGCCAGTCGAAACCGACCGTGGCCGCGCGCTTTTGCAGTTTGGCTGCCCGCGACAGCGCCGGCAAGGCTGCCGGAACGTCGTCGAGTAGCGAAAGCTGTTCAGGCTGGCTTTTTTCCGCGCGCTCTTCGGCCTTGATTTCTTCCCAGCGCGACTTGACCTGCGCATCGCTCAAACCGGGGGTATCCATCGGCGCGTACAGCTCGCCAGTGGGGAATACATGCGGGTGACGGCGGATGAGCTTGCGGGTGATGCTGTCGACCACGCCGTCGAACTCGAAACGCCCCTCCTCCCGGGCCAGCTGGCTGTAATAGACCACCTGGAACAGCAAGTCGCCCAGTTCACCTTGCAGGTGCTCGAAATCGCCGCGCTCGATGGTGTCGGCGACCTCGTAGGCCTCTTCGAGGGTGTGCGGGACGATGCTGGCGTAGTTCTGCTTCAGGTCCCACGGGCAGCCGTACTGCGGGTCGCGCAGACGGGCCATGAGATGCAGCAGGTCGTCAAGGGTGTAGGTCATACAGGCAGGTCCTTCGGTGGTGGCTGCTTCGCGGGCTTGCCCGCTCCCACAGGTACGGTGCAGATTTCCAAACCTGCATCCATCCTGTGGGAGCGGGCAAGCCCGCGAAGCTGGCGCCACAGTCTCAAGGGGTACGATTACGCCGCGTTTCGATGATGTTCGGCAACTGCGAGATCCGCCCCAGCAGGCGCCCCAGTGCGTCCAGGCCGGGGATCTCGATGGTCAGCGACATCAGCGCGGTGTTGTCTTCCTTGTTCGATCGGGTATTCACCGCCAGCACGTTGATCTTTTCGTTCAGCAGCACCTGCGACACATCGCGCAGCAGACCCGGGCGGTCGTAGGCACGGATGACGATGTCGACCGGGTAGGTCTGCACCGGGATCGGCCCCCAGCTCACCTGGATCATGCGCTCTGGCTCCCTGCCCGCCAGCTGCAGTACCGAGGCACAGTCCTGGCGATGAATGCTCACGCCACGGCCCTGGGTGATGTAACCGACAATGGCATCGCCCGGTAGCGGCTGGCAGCAGCCGGCCATTTGTGTCAACAGATTGCCGACACCCTGGATCTGGATGTCGCCACGCTTGCCGGTACGCGGACCGGTAGGCTTGCGCGGCACCAGTTCGATCTGCTCGATACGCTCGGGCTCCAGCAACTGCTGGGCAGCGTTGACCAGATGAGCCAGGCGCAAGTCGCCAGCACCGAGCGCGGCAAACATGTCTTCGGCAGTCTTGACGTTGGTCTTCTCGGCCAAGCGCTCGAAATCAACCTGCGGCAGGCCCAGACGACTGAGCTCGCGCTCAAGCAAGGTCTTGCCGGCGGCAACGTTCTGGTCGCGAGCCTGCAGCTTGAACCAGTGGACGATCTTGGCCCGCGCCCGCGAGGTGGTGACGTAGCCCAGGTTGGAGTTCAACCAGTCTCGGCTGGGGTTGCCGTGCTTACTGGTGATAATCTCCACCTGCTCGCCAGTCTGCAGGCTGTAGTTCAACGGCACGATACGGCCATTGATCTTGGCGCCGCGGCAGTTGTGGCCGATCTCGGTGTGCACGCGGTAGGCGAAGTCCAGTGGCGTGGCCCCCTTGGGCAGGTCGATGGCGTGGCCGTCGGGGGTGAACACATAAACCCGGTCAGGCTCGATATCGACCCGCAACTGCTCGGCCAGGCCACCGATGTCGCCCAGCTCTTCGTGCCATTCCAGCACCTGGCGCAACCAGGAAATCTTCTCTTCGTAGTGGTTGGAGCTGGGCTTGACGTCCGTGCCCTTGTAGCGCCAGTGGGCGCATACCCCAAGCTCGGCCTCTTCGTGCATGCCGTGGGTGCGGATCTGTACCTCCAGCACCTTGCCCTCGGGGCCGATTACCGCGGTGTGCAACGAGCGGTAGCCGTTCTCCTTGGGGTTGGCGATGTAGTCGTCGAACTCCTTGGGAATATGCCGCCACAAGGTGTGCACGATGCCCAGCGCGGTGTAGCAGTCGCGGATTTCCGGCACCAGTACGCGCACCGCTCGCACGTCGTAGATCTGGCTGAACTCCAGGCCTTTGCGCTGCATCTTGCGCCAGATCGAATAGATATGTTTCGCCCGACCGCTGATGTCGGCATTTACGCCAGTGGCAAGCAACTCGTTCTGCAGCTGGGTCATCACGTCGCTGATGAAGCGCTCGCGGTCCAGCCGCCGCTCATGCAACAGCTTGGCGATCTGCTTGTACTGGTCGGGCTCCAGGTAGCGGAAGGAGAGGTCTTCCAGCTCCCACTTGATGTGACCGATACCCAGGCGGTGCGCGAGCGGCGCATAGATGTCGAACACTTCACGCGCGACGCGCAGGCGTTTCTCGTCGTCGGCGGACTTGACCGCACGGATTGCGCACGTGCGTTCGGCCAGCTTGATCAGTGCCACGCGCACGTCGTCGACCATGGCCACCAGCATCTTGCGCAGGTTTTCGACCTGCGCCTGCGAACCCAGCACCAGCGACTGTCGCGGGCTGAGGCTGGCACTGATGGCGGCCATGCGCAGCACGCCGTCGATCAGCTTGGAGACCACCGGGCCAAAACACTGGCTGACTTCGGCGAGGGTGACCTTGCCCTCGCGCACCGAACGGTAGATGACCGCAGCCACCAGGGAGTCCTGGTCGAGCTTGAGGTCAGCCAGAATTTCGGCGATTTCCAGGCCAGCCTGGAAGCTGGACGTACCATCCGCCCAGGAATGCTTGGCCGGGTTGCCCTTTTTCTCTACCTCATGCGCAAACTCGCAGGCTTCTTTCAGCGCTGCGCGATCCAGTGCCGAATCGACGCTTACCACATGGTCCAACCATGCTTCGAGATTGATACTGCCGTCAGTGTTGACCGGCTGGTGCACTCTCACCTGTACCATCTTTGTTTTACCTTTCCATGCAGCACACCATACGGATGTGCTGGCGATCACCGTGCGGCCGCCATTCCGTGGCAACCGCACCAAGGGGCCAGTCAGCTAGCCCGCTTCGAATAACGCCATGGCCTCGACATGCGCCGTCTGAGGAAACATGTCGAGAATCCCGGCCCTTTTTAACCGGTACCCCTGGCCGACCAGCACTTGGGCGTCTCTCGCCAGCGTGGCCGGGTTGCACGATACGTAGACCAGCCTTCTGGCCTTGAGGCGGGCGATGCCTTGCACCACCTCGAAAGCACCGTCGCGCGGTGGATCCAAGAGTACCGCAGAAAAGCCTTCGGCGGCCCATCCGGTGCCTGCCAAAGGCTGCGATAAATCGGCCTGAAAAAACCGTGCATTATGCACATTGTTGTTCCGGGCATTGGCCGCGGCCCGATCGACCATGGCCTGTACACCTTCCACTGCCACCACCTCACGCGCCTGGCGGGCCAGCGGCAGGGCAAAATTGCCCAGACCGCAGAACAAGTCCAGCACACGCTCGTCGGCCTTTGGCGCGAGCCAGGCCAAGGCCTGCTCGATCATCGCGGTATTGACCTGGGCATTCACCTGCACGAAATCACCCGGGCGCCAGGCCAGCTCCAGCTGCCAGGGTGCCAGGGCAAAGCCCAACTGCGCAGCAGGGTCCACGGGCGCCGGCTCCCCTTCGCCTTGCAGCCACAGCTGGGCATTGGCCTGCTCGCAGAACGCTTGCAGCCTGGCCTGGTCCTCAGCCGGCAACGGCATGACGTGGCGCACCAGAACCGCCTCGGCGGTGCCACTGAACAGCTCCACATGGCCAAGCGCCTGCGGTTTGCTCAACGAGCGCAGCACCGTCGGCAAGTGGCGCAGAATCGACTGCAAGGGCTGTACCAGCACGGCACAATCGTCGATGGCAATGATGTCCTGGCTGGCTTCGGCGCGGAACCCCACCTCCAGTTGACGCGCCTTGACGTCCCAGCGCACGGCCACACGGGCCCGGCGCCGGTAGCCGAATTCCGGCCCGCTCAGGGGTGTGGCCCATTCCTCGGGTTGCACGCCGGCCACCCGCTGCAACTGCTCGGCGAGGGTGCGCTGCTTCAGCGCCAGTTGCGCTTCGTGCGGCAGGTGCTGCAGGTTGCAGCCACCGCAGCGGTCGTAGTAGCGACATGGCGCCTCACGGCGTTCGGGCCCGGCCTGCAGCAACCGCTCCAGGCGGGCTTCGACCACTTTGCCACGGGCATTGAGCACGCGTGCCTCCACGGCCTCACCGGCCAAGGCGCCGCTGACGAACCAGGTACGCCCGTCGAGGAAGGCGATGCCACGGCCGTCACCGGCCAGGCGCTCGATGTCCAGCCGTTGCTTCTTGCCCACTGGGACCTGGGAGGTGCGATTGCCGCCGGCCGGCTGGAAGCGCAGGCCGCTGTTGCTTTTTTTCTTGGACATTTAGCGTGGGTCAAACAGGCCAGTGGACAGATAACGGTCGCCGCGGTCGCAAATGATCGCAACCATCACGGCATTTTCCACTTCGCGGGACAGACGCAACATGGCCGCGACCGCACCACCAGAAGACACGCCGCAGAAAATGCCCTCTTCACGCGCAAGGCGACGGGTGGTGTCTTCGGCTTCCTGCTGCGACATGTCGACCACGCGGTCGACGCGGGTGGCGTCGAAGATTTTCGGCAGGTATTCCTCGGGCCAGCGGCGAATGCCCGGAATGGCCGAGCCCTCCATCGGTTGCAGGCCGATGATCTGCACCGCAGGGTTCTGTTCCTTGAGGTACTGCGAGCAGCCCATGATGGTACCGGTGGTACCCATGGAGCTGACGAAATGGGTAATGGTGCCCTGGGTCTGCTGCCAGATCTCCGGGCCGGTACTGTTGTAGTGGGCGATCGGATTGTCGCCGTTGGCGAACTGGTCGAGCACCAGGCCACGGCCTTCGGCCTGCAGCTTCTCGGCCAGGTCACGGGCGCCTTCCATACCCTCCTCCTTGGTCACAAGGATCAGCTCGGCGCCATAGGCCGTCATGGCGGCCTTGCGCTCGGCGGTGGAGTTGTCGGGCATGATCAGGATCATCTTGTAGCCCTTGATCGCCGCCGCCATCGCCAGGGCGATGCCCGTGTTGCCTGAGGTGGCTTCGATCAGGGTATCGCCTGGCTTGATCTGGCCACGCAGTTCGGCGCGAGCGATCATCGACAGTGCCGGGCGGTCCTTCACCGAGCCGGCGGGATTGTTACCTTCGAGCTTGAGCAGGAGGGTATTGCTGGTTTCGCCAGCGATGCGCTGCAGGCGAACCAGTGGCGTATTGCCGACGCAATCGGCGATGGTTGGGTACTGCAAGGTCATGGGCGTATTTCGCAATCCGGACGGCGGGGTGCCTATCATACCGGCAAACCCTTCGCGGCCATATCACGCAATCTGTAGTGCATATAGCTACAAGCTATAACGGTGTGACATGTGCTGGCCTCTTCGCGGGTAAACCCGCTCCTACGGGGATCCGCTAGCCTGTAGGAGCGGGTTTACCCGCGAAGAGGCCGGCACATGCAACGGCAACTTCATCCACAAGCGCAACCCGCGTTTGCCATTCTGCGCCCACAAGGTCCCGCCCTGGCGCTGAATGGCACTGCGGGCGATGCTCAAGCCCAGACCGAAGCCCCCATCCCCCGGCCGAGAACCGTCCAGCCGCGAGAACGGCGCGAAGATCCGCTCCAGGTCCTCTTCAGCCACACCGCCACCTTCATCCTCCAACCATAGCCACCAATAACCGCCTTCGCGCTGGCCTCCCAGCCGCACCACCCCCTCGGCCGGCGAGTGACGAATGGCATTGCGCAACATGTTCTCCAGCGCCTGAGCCAGGTGGTTGAGGTTGCCCTGCACCCAGCAGTCGGCCGGCACTTCGCAGCGCAATTGCGCAGGCGACCAGCCGCTCTCGTAGCTGGCATTTTCGGCCAGCAACTCCCACAAGGCGTGGACCTCGATCGGCTCCAGGTTCATCGGCGCACGCTCGGCGTCCTGCCAGGCCAGTTGCAGGGTGTCTTCGACCAGTTGCTGCATGCAGTCCACTTCACGGATCAGGCGATCACGCAGACGCTGCAGGTCGGTTTCACCATCGCAGGCCACCCGCAGCCGGCTCAGCGGCGTACGCATTTCGTGGGACAGGTCGCGCAGCAACTGCTGCTGCATAGCCACCGTGCCTTGCAGCCGCTCGGCCATCTGGTCAAAGGCACGCGCCAGTTCGCCCAACTCGTCATGCCGGGCGATGGTGCGCGAGTCCAGGCGGGCCGACAGCTGATCGGCCCGCCAGGCATTGGCCTGCTCGCGAAGTTGATTGAGCGGCACGATCAACATGCGGTACAGGCCTACACACAACAGCAAGGTGAACAGCCCCGGGATAATGCCATTGGTGACGATGCGCCACAGCACGCGGTGCTGGCCCGGATTGAAGCGCTGCGGCAGCTCGATCACCAGCATGCCCTGCTCCGGCGCCCCCGGGAACGGTATGCGCACCCACGGCTGGTCGACGCTGCGCCGACTCATGGGCCAATCGACACCGCGCAGGCGCGTCAGACGCTGCATGATCTGCGGGTTGAGTGTGGCGTTGTCGAGCGGCCGCAGGTTGATGTCGAGCACGCCAACCCAGCCCCGTTCGCGCTGATGCATGGCCGCCACCCATTGGTCCAGCCCTGCCCGACCGCCGCTGCGCCAGGCCTTTTCAGCTTCGGCGGCATAGCCCAGCAACGTATGCCGTGCCGGCTGCGAGAGGAAGGCGTTCTGGGTTTCCATATGCCGGCCCCAGGTATAGCTGAGGCCGATCATCAGCAGGCAGAAGCCCACCAGCAAGATGGCCAGCTTCCAGAACAGCGAATGGCGATCGAGCATGGTTCACTCTGCCTCGCCGGCACTGAGCACGTAACCCTTGCCCCACACGGTGCGGATCTGCCGTTCGTGATAACCGATGCCCTTGAGCTTGCGGCGGATCTGGCTGACGTGCATGTCCAGGCTGCGGTCGTGCCGTGAATAGCCGCGCTGCAACACCTGCTGGTACAGGAACGGCTTGCTGAGGACCTCGTCGAGGTTGCGGTTGAGGATGTCCAGCACGCGGTATTCGCTGGGGGTCAGACCTGCCAGGCGATTATCCAGGCACACGTCACACAACCCCTCGTCGAACTGCAGCTCGCCGCAGTTGGCTTGCTCCAGCGGGCCTTGATGCCGCCGCTCCAGGGCCACGCGGCGCAGAATCGCCTCGATGCGCACCTGCAACTCGGCCATGCTGAATGGCTTGGGCAGGTAATCGTCAGCACCGCGCTGAAAGCCGCTGATACGGTCGGCCTCGGCTCCCAGCGCCGACATCAGGATTACCGGCGTGGCGCTGCGCCTGCGCAACTGCGCCAAGGCGTCCAGCCCATCAAGCCCGGGCAGCAGGATGTCCATGAGCACAACATCGAAAGCCTGGCGGCCAGCCGTTTCCAGGCCCTCCAGGCCATTGCGGCACCAGGTGACCTGGAAGCCCCCGCGCTGCAATTCCTCTTGCAGATAGGCACCAAGAACCGGGTCGTCCTCGATGGCAAGGATATTGGAGTTGTAAATAGCTACAGGATTCATTGGCAACTGCCATTAATTCTCAATTGAGCGATTATTGAGCATTCGCCACCTGCCAGGCAACCGCGTTGCGACCAATACCCCGGCAACAGCGCATGACACATACTAAAGAGATGCAATGGTGCCGCAGGCGGAGTAACTTCGCGGCTTGGCCGTTACCACTTGACGGCATCCAGGCACATCAGAGGAGGCGATTGTGCTCGATCGTTTGGGAATCCGCAGTCGGGTCTTGCTGCTGGCACTGCTGCCGGCCGGCTTGATGGCCCTGGTGCTGGGTAGCTATTTCACCTGGCTGCAACAGAACGACCTGCGCACCCAGCTGTTGCAGCGCGGCAAAATGATCGCCGAACAACTGGCGCCACTGGCCGCACCCGCCATGGCCCGGCTCGCGCCTGCGCAACTGGAGAGAATTGCCGCACAAACCCTGGAGCAGGCCGATGTGCGCGCAGTTGCGTTCCTGGCCCCAGACCGCACGCGCCTGGCCCACGCAGGCCCGAGCATGCTCAACCTGCCGCCCAGCGGCGGTACCGGCACCCAACTCCTGCAGCGCAGTGGCAACGACGCCACCCGCTACCTGATGCCAGTGTTCGGCCACCACCGTGACCTGGCCACCGACGCCGTGCCCGCCGAAGCCGATCGCCTGCTGGGCTGGGTAGAGATCGAGTTGTCGCACGACGGCACGCTGCTGCGCGGCTACCGCAACCTGTTCACCAGCCTGTTGCTGATCCTCGCTTGCCTGGCACTCAGTGGCCTGCTGGCGCTGCGCATGAGCCGCACCATCAACGACCCTATCGAGCGCATCAAGCACGCGGTCAACCAGCTCAAGGACGGGCACCTCGAGGAACGCCTGCCGACCCTGGGCAGCCATGAGCTGGACGAACTGGCCCATGGCATCAACCGCATGGCCGAAACCCTGCAAAACGCCCACGAAGAACTGCAGCACAGCATCGACCAGGCCACCGAAGACGTGCGCCAGAACCTGGAAACCATCGAAATCCAGAACATCGAGCTGGACATGGCGCGCAAAGAGGCACTTGAGGCCAGCCGCATCAAGTCGGAGTTCCTGGCCAACATGAGCCACGAAATCCGCACCCCGCTCAACGGCATCCTCGGTTTTACCCACCTGCTGCAAAAAAGCGAGATGACACCCCGCCAGCTCGACTACCTGAACACCATCGAGAAGTCTGCTGACAACTTGCTGGGAATCATCAACGAGATCCTCGATTTCTCCAAGATCGAAGCCGGCAAGCTGGTGCTCGACAGCATACCGTTCAACCTGCGTGACCTGATCCAGGACACCCTGACCATCCTCGCTCCGGCCGCCCACGCCAAGCAGCTGGAATTGCTGAGCCTGATCTACCGTGACACGCCTGCTTCGCTGGTTGGCGACCCGTTGCGGCTCAAGCAGATCCTCACCAACCTGGTCAGCAATGCCATCAAGTTCACCCGCGAAGGCACCATCGTCGTGCGCGCCATGCTGGAAGACGAGCACGAAGACTGCGCGCAGTTGCGCATCAGCGTGCAGGACACCGGCATCGGCCTGTCACCACAGGATGTGCGCACACTGTTCCAGGCCTTCAGCCAGGCTGACAACTCACTGGCCCGCCAGCCCGGCGGCACCGGTCTAGGGCTGGTGATTTCCAAGCGCCTGATCGAACAGATGGGCGGCGAGATCGGCGTCGACAGTACCCCGGGCGAAGGTTCGCAGTTCTGGATCAGCCTCAACCTGCCCAAGGCGCATGACGATGCTGAAGAACTGCCACCGCAGCCATTGCTGGGCCGCCGTGCCGCCATTGTCGATGGCCACGAACTGGCACGCCAGGCGTTGGAGCACCAGTTGCAAGACTGCGGCCTCAGCGTGAGCCTTTTCGGCTCCTATGACCAGTTGCTGCAGGGGGTGCAGGCCGCCAGCCAGGCCGGCCTGCCGTTCGAGTTCGCGGTGCTCGGGGCCAACCTGGGCAACCTGTCGCCCGAGCAACTAGGCCATTATCACCAGCAGCTCGAGCGTTACCACTGCCAGTGCGTGGTGCTGTGCCCGACCACCGAGCAGGCGCTTTACCACCCATACCTGCCTAACGGCCATGGCCAATTGCTGTCCAAGCCGACCTGCACCCGCAAGCTGCGGCGTCTCTTGCTGGAACTGGTGCAACCACGTCGACCGCTGGCCGATGCAAATAACCCCAATGGCCAGCGCCGACCGAAAATACTCTGCGTCGACGACAATGCCGCCAACCTGCTGCTGGTGAAAACCCTGCTCGAAGACTTGGGTGCCGAGGTACTGGCCGTCAACAATGGCCATGCGGCGGTACAGGCCGTGCAGGGCGAGCTGTTCGACCTGGTGCTGATGGATGTGCAGATGCCCGGCATGGACGGCCGCGCCTGTACTGAACAGATCCGCCTGTGGGAGAACACCCAAAGCGGCAATCCGCTGCCGATCGTCGCCCTCACGGCCCATGCCATGGCCAACGAAAAACGTGCGTTATTGCACAGCGGCATGGACGACTACCTGACCAAACCGATCAGCGAACGGCAACTGGCCCAGGTGGTGATGAAGTGGACCGGCCTGAGCCTGGGCACACCGCAGCAGGCGCAGGCCGAGTTGCTGACCAACGGCGACGAACTGAAGGTACTCGACCCCGAAGAGGGCCTGCGCCTGGCCGCTGGCAAGGCAGATCTGGCGGCTGACATGCTGAGCATGCTGCTGGCGTCGCTGGATACGGACCGTGAAGCCATACGCGCCGCCCGCGCAGCCGATGACCGCAATGGCCTGATCGAGCAAGTACACCGTCTGAACGGTGCCTCACGCTATTGCGGCGTGCCGCAATTAAGGGCAGCGTGCCAACGCAGCGAAACCTTGCTGAAGCAGGACAATCCGCAGGCGCAGCAGGCCCTGGATGAACTGGACAGCGCGATCAGCCGGCTGGCGGCACAGGCCAGATTGAGCGCTTGAGTGGATCTGGGCCTCGCTGGGTATGCCTTGACAGGCAGCGCCCCACCCAAAACATGCATTGCAAAGGAGTTCCACCATGCGCGCCCTGTTGTTCAGCAGCCAGCACTACGACCAGGAAAGCTTCACCGAGGCTGCCCGCGGCACCACCCTGGAGCTGCATTTCCAGCCCGCCCGCCTGACCCTCGACACCGCCGCCCTGGCAGATGGCTTTGAGGTGGTCTGCGCCTTCATCAATGATGAGCTCGGCGAACCGGTGCTGCAGCGCCTGGCCGCAGCTGGCACGCGGTTGATCGCGCTGCGCTCGGCCGGCTACAACCACGTCGACCTGGCCGCCGCCCAGCGCTTGGGCCTGGCCGTGGTGCGTGTGCCGGCCTACTCGCCACACGCCGTTGCCGAGCATGCCGTGGCGCTCATCCTGGCACTCAACCGGCGTCTGCATCGGGCCTACAACCGCACTCGCGAAGGCGACTTCACCTTGCACGGGCTGACCGGTTTCGATCTGCACGGCAAAACCGTCGGGGTGGTCGGTACCGGCCAGATCGGTGCCGCCTTTGCCCGCATCATGGCCGGTTTCGGCTGCAAGCTGCTGGCGTACGACCCCTACCCCAACCCAGAGCTGCTGGCCCTTGGCGCCCGCTACATGCCCCTGCCCGAGCTATTGCGCGAAGCCCGCATCATCAGCCTGCACTGCCCACTGACCGAGCACACTCGCCACCTGATCAATGCGCAAAGCCTGGCCCAGTTGCAGCCCGGCGCCATGCTGATCAACACCGGTCGCGGTGCGCTGGTCGACACCCCTGCGCTGATCGACGCACTGAAGAGCGGCCAGCTTGGCTACCTGGGCCTGGACGTCTACGAAGAAGAAGCCCAACTGTTCTTCGAGGACCGCTCCGACCTGCCCTTGCAAGACGATGTGCTAGCTCGGCTGCTGACCTTCCCCAACGTGATCATCACCGCCCACCAGGCTTTCCTCACCCGCGAGGCGCTGGATGCCATTGCCGCGACCACACTGGACAACATCAACCGCTGGGCGGCAGGCAATCCACAGAATCTGGTAATGGGTTAGTGCTAGGATACGCGGCATTTCTGGAGGACCCATGGTCGAACACGATTTTCGCTACACCCTTTTCAACCCGCAACACACCCTGATCGAGTGCCGTGCGTTGGTGCCAGGCCGCTATCAGGTCACCGGCAACGGCGGCTCGATGCACAAAGGCGACAGCCTGCTGGTCACGCTCAAGGGCAGCAAGGATTTGTCCATGCGCCTGACCGTGGAAAGCGTGCGCCACCTGATCAACCCACGCGGCCAGTGGGTTGCCGTGGCGAGCGGCCCGGTGTTCAACGAGCTGGAAATCCTCACCTGGCAGGTCGAATGCGATCGCTGCGATGCGGTGCTGGGCTTCGAGTTCGCGGTAGACGCCAAGCTCGGCAAGGCAGCTCGTCAACCGGCTGCCAGTGCCCGTATCGCAGAGCTGGGCTGGGCCAGCCGTGGCGAAAAACACCTGTGCCCACGTTGCCAGGAGAGCGCCGAGTGAAGAATCTGCTGACCGGCGTGCTGATTGCAACCGGCCTGCTCGGCTGCGCCACAGAACCTTCCAAGCTGCAGCAGGAGCGCAGCTACGTGCTGGAGTGGATTGGCGAACGACCACTGATCGACTACAGCCACCTGACCCTGACACTGGCCAGCGACGGCCGTGCCTATGGCAACGGCGGCTGCAACCACTGGTTTGCGCCTTACACGCTCGATGGCGAGCACCTCAGCTTCGGCAAGGTCGGCAAGACCCGCAAGCTGTGCGCACCCGCGCTGATGGAACAGGAAAAGCGCTTCCTGCAGGCGCTGGAAACGGTAGAGCGTTGGGATGTGTCACCGGTGGAGCAGATACGCTTCTGGCCGGCCGAAGGCAAGCCGCTGCGCTTCTGGCCCGAGGAAGGCTGAGGATTGCCGGGGCCGCTTTGCGGCCCTTCGCGGGCGCGCCCGCTCCCACAGTTTATCGCGTCCCCCTGTGGGAGCGGGCGTGCCCGCGAAGGGCTGCAGAACGGCCCCGAATGCATCAGGCGCCTTTCAGGGCCTTGATCTTTGCCTGCAACCCTTCCAGGGTCTGCTCGCCCATCAACTGCTCACGCACCTTGCCCTTGTCGTCGATGATGTAGGTCACCGGCAAGGCCTCGCTACGCGGCAGGTCATAGCGCTCGGCCGGGTCCTGGGCCAGCACGGTGAAACCGATGCCCAGGGTTTCGGCAGCCTGCTTCAGGTCCTGCCCCTGCAGGCCATCGAAGTTCACCCCCACCACCTTGACGCCATCAGCCGCCCACTGCTTGGCCGCTGCGTTCAGTTCCGGGATTTCGGTACGGCACGGCCCGCACCACTCAGCCCAGTAGTTGAGCACCAGCCAGTGCCCTTCGATCTGTTCGGCCTTAACCGTATTACCGTGTTGGTCCACGCCATAATCGGCACCGCAACCACCGAGCAACAGGCTCGCGGTGATGGCCAGTACTGCTGCCAAACGCCTTGCCATGGGTCAATCCTTCTCGAGTTTTAAAGCAAATTGGTCAGTCGCTGCGGTTAGAATAGCCGCCACACCCAGCTGGATGCGACCCGACATGACTGACCTCACGCTCTATCATAACCCGCGCTGCTCGAAATCCCGCGGCGCCCTTGAACTGCTCGAAGCCCGCGGCCTGGCCCCGACCATCGTGCGCTACCTGGAAACCCCGCCCGACGCTGCCACCCTCAAGGCCTTGCTCGGCAAGCTGGGCATCGCCCCGCGCCAATTGCTGCGCAGCGGCGAGGACGAATATAAAACACTGAACCTGGCCGACCCGGCACTGACCGACGCGCAACTGATCGAGGCCATGGCCCAGCACCCCAAACTGATCGAGCGGCCGATCCTGGTTGCCGGTGACAAGGCCGTGGTCGGTCGTCCGCCAGAAAAAGTGCTGGAGATCCTGCCGTGAGCGCGCCCTACATCCTGGTGCTGTATTACAGCCGCCATGGAGCGACCAGCGAAATGGCCCGGCACATCGCCCGCGGTATCGAGCTGGCCGGCATGGAGGCGCGCCTGCGCACGGTGCCCGCGATTTCCACCGAATGCGAAGCGGTGGCCCCGGATATTCCGGCCAGTGGCGCGCTGTACGCCACCCTTGATGACCTGCGCCACTGCGCAGGCCTGGTACTGGGCAGCCCGACCCGGTTCGGCAACATGGCAGCGCCACTCAAGTACTTCCTGGATGGCACCAGCAGCCTTTGGCTAGGCGGTGAGCTGGTCGGCAAACCGGCTGGCGTGTTCACCTCCACCGCCAGCCTGCACGGCGGCCAGGAAACGACTTTGCTGTCGATGATGCTGCCACTGATGCACCACGGCATGTTGGTGATGGGCCTGCCCTACAGCGAGTCGGCACTGCTCGAGACCCGCGGCGGCGGCACGCCTTATGGCGCCAGCCACCACGCAGGTGCCGATGGCAAGCGCGAACTCGACTCCCACGAAATCACCCTGTGCCGCGCCCTGGGCCAACGCCTGGCGACCACGGCCAAGGCCCTGGAGGCGGCGCGTGGCTAGAAAGCCCAAGGTATTGCCACCGCTGCAATGGCTGGTACCACGCCTGCGCCTGACGCGGGCATTCAGCCTGGCATGCTTCTTCGGCCTGATCGCCCTGCTGGTGGTGAACAACCTGTGGTTCGCCAACCTGCACGGGGCCCGGGTCGAGGTGATCCTGGCGATCGAATTGGTGCCGTTGCTGTTGCTGCTGCCAGGCATGCTGAAAGGCAGCGCCCGGGCGCATGCCTGGACCTGCTTCGTGGTGAATATCTATTTCATCAAGGGCGTGCTGGCGGCGTTCGACCCGGCCCGGGCGGTATTCGGCTGGCTTGAAGTGCTGGTGAGCCTGGGGCTGTTCATTGCCGGGCTACTGTACGTGCGCTGGAAGTTCCAGCATGAGCGGCGCATGGCAGGCGAAGGCAGTTAGATTTTTTGCGGGCACGCCCGCTCCCACAGGTACTGCACAGGCCTTAAGTGCGGTGCGATTCCTGTGGGAGCGGGCGTGCCCGCGAATGGGAGCAACACAAGGCTCAATGGTTGACGGTGTGCGCCAGCATCACCGACAACTGGCACAGCGGCCGCCCGCTCTCTGCATGCCACTGGTTGAACGCCTGCTGCACCAGAGCCAGGTCGCGCTGGCTGGTTGGCTGCTTGTCGATCACCTTCTGTGCAATCAACGCCGCTGCCATGTCATCGGTCGGGATGAAGGTGTCCTTGCCGACCATGCGCAAGAACCGTGGCGCCGACAACCCGCCCAACTGGTTGCCGTGCTTGGCCAGGTACTTCCACAAGCCGACAATGTCGGTCACTGGCCAGTCGGCGATAAATGCCCCAAAACTGCCATGCGCCTTGGCGATATCCAGCACCATTTGCGCATTGCGCGGCACGCTCTTGAGCTTGCCCAGGTGGCGAATGATGCGCTCGTCGTGCATTAGCCGCTCCAGATGCTCGGCACCCATCAACACCACTTTCTCCGGATCGAAGCCGAAGAACACCTGCTCGAACGCCGGCCACTTGGCGTCCACCAGGCTGTGCTTGAGCCCGGCGCGAAACACCCGCAGGGCCAGCGTCGACAGGTAGCGGTCGTCACTGATGTCGCGCAGTTGCGCCGGCGTGCGCGGCTGCGGCAGGAAAGCCTCCAGCGCCTGGGCCGAGCCAAAGCGGTTAAGGCAGTACTCATGCAACCACTGGTAATCGCGCATGGGCTCAGATGTTCAGCACGTCGAGGAAACGCGGGGTAGCGTTTTCGTCGATCTTCAGGCTGGTGAAGTCAAACAGGTTCCGGTCGGCCAACTGCGACGGAGCCACGTTCTGCAGGGCACGGAAGATGCTCTCGGTACGGCCCGGGTGCTTGCGTTCCCACTCCACCAGCATGTCCTTGACCACCTGGCGCTGCAGGTTTTCCTGCGAGCCGCACAGGTTGCACGGGATGATCGGGAATTCCTTCATGTCCGAGTAGGCCTGGATGTCCTTCTCGCTGCAGTAGGCCAGCGGGCGGATCACCACGTTGCGGCCGTCGTCGGCGCGCAGCTTCGGCGGCATGCCCTTGAGCGCGCCGTTGAAGAACATGTTGAGGAAGAAGGTTTCGACGATGTCGTCGCGGTGATGCCCCAGCGCCATCTTGGTAGCGCCAATTTCGTCGGCAAAGGTGTACAGGGTACCGCGGCGCAGACGAGAACACAGCGAGCAAGTGGTCTTGCCTTCGGGTACCAGCTCCTTTACCACCGAGTAGGTATCCTTCTCGACGATGTGGTACTCGACACCCAGTTCCTTGAGGTAGGCCGGCAATACGTGCTCAGGGAAGCCCGGCTGTTTCTGGTCCATGTTCACCGCCACGATCTGGAACGTGATCGGTGCCACCTTCTGCAGGTGCAACAGAACGTCGAGCATGGTGTAGCTGTCCTTGCCGCCGGACAGGCAGACCATGACCTTGTCGCCATCCTCGATCATGTTGTAGTCGGTGATGGCTTCGCCAGCGAGACGACGCAGGCGTTTTTGCAGTTTGTTCTGGTTGACCGAGAGGGTGCCCATAGCGCTTGGATCCGCGAGGTGTGACAAAAGCCGGCTATTTTACGCACAAACGCAGCATCGCTGTAGGCATTCCGATAAAGACTTCAATGTAATCAACAGCACCGCTTACAGCGCAATTTGCTCTAAAAAGCGCGGTTTATGTGGGTAACGGCTTCCTATACTGCCACATAAGGCCACATTACCGCTTGCATCGGTGTTAGGGCCTCGGGCCGCTTGCGCTCCATATTGGGGGGCGTTTGGCAACATTGAGAGGAGTGATCGGCATGATTCATCACGTTGTGGGGCTGTTTACCCATCCCGATCAGGAATGGCGGGAGATTCGTGGCGAAGAAGAAACCATCAGCCACATGTACCTGACGCACACCCTGATCCTCGCGGCGATTCCGGCCGTTTCGGCGTTTATCGGCACTACCCAGGTGGGCTGGGTGATCGGTGACCGACCGGCAGTGATGCTGACCATGGAAAGCGCTGTCTGGATGAGCATCATGTCATACCTGGCCATGCTCGCCGGGGTGGCGGTAATGGGCGCGTTCATCCACTGGATGGCCCGCACCTACGATGCCAACCCGTCCATGGCGCAATGCATCGCTTTTGCCACCTACACCGCCACCCCCTTGTTCATCGGCGGCCTGGCGGCGCTTTACCCGCACCTGTGGCTGGGCATGCTGATCGGCACAGCCGCCATCTGCTACACGGTATACCTGCTGTATGTCGGCTTGCCGACGTTCATGAACATACCATCGGATGAAGGCTTCCTGTTCTCCAGCTCGGTGCTGGCAGTAGGCTTGGTGGTACTGGTGGCAATCATGGCGGCTACCGTCATTATCTGGGGACTGGGCGTGGGGCCCGTCTACACCAACTAGAACAGACTGAACCAACACTGGGGCATCAACCAGGGGCCGCCGCAAGGCGGCTTCTGGCTGTGCGCTGACCGGTGACTCGGCAAGCCACCTGCGCTTGCGGCATAATGCCTGGTCAGGAGAACCGCCCCGCCATGCCCGAGCAGCTCAAACAACGCGTCGAAACCTGTTACCTGCAAGCCGAAGCCTTTTTCAAACGCCGCTTCCCGCGCCCGGAGGTCAGCTTCAAACTGCGCGGGCAAAAAGCCGGCGTCGCCCACCTGCACGAAAATCTGCTGCGCTTCAACCTGCAGCTCTACCGCGAAAACCAGGAAGACTTCCTGCGCCAGACCGTGGCCCATGAAGTGGCGCACCTGGTTGCCCACCAACTGTTTGGCGACCGTATCCAGGCCCACGGTGAAGAGTGGCAATTGATCATGCGCGGGGTGTATGAGCTGCCGCCCAATCGTTGCCACAACTATGACGTGCAACGGCGTGCAGTGACCCGCTACATCTACCGCTGCCCGTGCCCGAAAAGCGACTTCCCGTTTACCGCGCAGCGGCACAGGCTGGTGCACCAGGGGCGACGATACCTGTGCAAGCGGTGCCGGGAAGTCCTGGTGTACAGCGGCGAGACGCGGGTCGAATAGACCGGGTTTCGCCTGCACCGGCCCTTTCGCGGGCAAGCCCGCTCCTACAGGTGCAGCGCACGTCTCGAGAATTGCACGCCCCCCGTAGGAGCGGGTTTACCCGCGAAAGGGCCGGAACAGGCAATGCACAAATCCCAGGCATAAGAAAGGCGACCCGAAAGTCGCCTTCCTCTATTCGCCTGCGCCTTACTTCTCGACGAAAGCTCGCTCGATCAGGTAGTCACCCGGTTCGCGCATGCGCGGGGAGATCTTCAGGCCGAAGCTGTCCAGCACTTCACTGGTCTCGTCGAGCATGCTCGGGCTGCCACAGATCATCGCGCGGTCGTCTTGCGGGTTGATCGGCGGCAGGCCGATGTCACTGAACAGCTTGCCGCTGCGCATCAGGTCGGTCAGACGGCCCTGATTTTCGAACGGCTCACGGGTCACGGTCGGGTAGTAGATCAGCTTGTCGCGAACCGACTCACCGAAGAACTCGTTCTGCGGCAGGTGCTCGGTGATGAACTCGCGGTAGGCGACTTCGTTCACGTAGCGCACGCCATGGACCAGGATCACTTTTTCAAAGCGCTCGTAGGTTTCCGGATCCTGGATGACGCTCATGAACGGCGCCAGGCCAGTACCGGTGCTCAGCAGGTACAGGTGCTTGCCAGGGTTCAGGTCGTCGAGTACCAGGGTACCGGTAGGCTTCTTGCTGATGATGATCTCATCGCCTTCCTTCAGGTGTTGCAGCTGCGAGGTCAGCGGGCCGTCCGGTACCTTGATGCTGAAGAATTCAAGGTGCTCTTCCCAGTTCGGCGAAGCGATGGAGTAGGCACGCATGAGCGGACGGCCGTTGTCCTGCTGCAGGCCGATCATCACGAACTGACCGTTCTCGAAGCGCAGGCCCGGGTCGCGGGTGCACTTGAAGCTGAACAGGGTGTCGTTCCAGTGGTGCACACTGAGGACACGTTCGTGGTTCATGTTGCTCATCGATGGGGCTCCTGAAGAAAAACGCGCGCGCAAAGCGCACAGTTGCGCAATAGTTTAGGGGCAGCGACAATATCTGTTAACTGGATTATCAAGATATGTGTTATCGGTTATATCGATATGCGATTCACACTCCGTCAAATGCAAGTCTTCGTTGCTGTCGCCCAGCACCAAAGCGTCTCTCGGGCCGCCAGCCTGTTGGCGCTGTCGCAGTCGGCTGCCAGCACCTCTATCACCGAGCTGGAGCGCCAATCGAGCTGCCAGCTGTTCGACCGTGCCGGCAAACGCCTGGCCCTCAATGCCTTGGGCCATCAACTGCTGCCACAAGCAGTAGCCCTGCTTGACCAGGCCAAGGAAATCGAAGACTTGCTCAACGGCAAATCCGGTTTCGGCTCGCTGGCGGTCGGCGCCACACTGACCATCGGCAACTACCTGGCCACCCTGCTGATCGGCAACTACATGCAGACACACCCGGAAAGCCAGGTAAAACTGCATGTTCAAAATACTGCGCATATCGTGCAACAGGTCGCGCACTACGAAATTGATCTGGGTCTAATCGAAGGCGACTGCAATCACCCCGACCTGGAGGTTCAGCCGTGGGTCGAGGACGAACTGGTGGTGTTCTGTGCGCCACAGCACCCACTGGCGAAACTGGGCCGCGCCGATATCGAAAGCCTTTCGCAAGAGGCATGGATCCTGCGCGAACAAGGCTCAGGCACGCGCCTGACCTTCGACCAGGCCATGCGCCATCACCGCGCCAACCTGAATATTCGCCTGGAGCTGGAGCACACCGAAGCGATCAAGCGGGCGGTGGAGTCGGGCCTGGGCATCGGTTGCATTTCACGTCTGGCCCTGCGTGACGCCTTCCGCCGTGGCAGCCTGGTACCTGTGGAAACCCCGGAACTGGACCTGCTGCGCCAGTTCTACTTCATCTGGCACAAACAAAAGTACCAGACCTCGGCCATGCGTGAGTTTCTCGAGCTATGCCGCAACTTCACTGCGGGCTTTACCCGCAGCGACGAAATCGTGCTGCCGCCGATCGCTTAAAGCAGGATCACCCCCCACACCAACGCCACCATGGTCAGTGCCACCAGCTGTGCGGCGCTGCCCATGTCCTTGGCGTTTTTCGACAGAGGGTGGCGCTCCAGCGAAATGCGATCGATGGCCGCCTCCACCGCCGAGTTGAACAGCTCGACGATCAGCCCCAGCAGGCAAACCACAATCATGATTGCCCGTTCGGCGCGGCTGACCGGCAACCACAAGGCGATCGGGATCAGCAGCACATTGAGCAGCACCAACTGGCGGAATGCGGCCTCGCCCTTGAAGGCGGCTCGCAGGCCGTCCAGCGAGTAGCCAGCGGCGTTCAAGATGCGTTTGAGGCCGGTCTGGCCCTTGAATGGCGAGGTCATGTAAGTCACTTCACAGCAGAAAGGCCAGCAGACTAGACCGGCTCGGGTCAAAAAAGCGTGAAGCCACGCGCACTCAGTTGCTGGCAACCGATTCCAGTTGTTGCAGCAGCAACGCAGCCTGGGTCCGGGTACGCACACCCAGCTTGCGGAAGATCGCGGTAACGTGGGCCTTGATGGTCGCTTCCGACACGCTCAGCTCATAGGCGATCTGCTTGTTCAGCAAGCCTTCACAAACCATGGTCAGTACGCGGAACTGCTGCGGCGTGAGGCTGGCCAAGCCTTCGCTGGCGGCCTTGGCCTCGGCCGAAACATCGACCTTTTCGAACGCCTGCGGCGGCCACCAGACCTCACCGTCAAGCACCTTGCGCACCGCATCCTGGATCACTTCCAGGGTGCTGGACTTGGGAATGAAACCACTGGCGCCGAACTCGCGGGACTTGACCACCACGGCGGCCTCTTCCTGTGCCGAAACCATCACCACGGGGATCTGCGGGTACTGCCCGCGTAGCAGCACCAGACCGGAAAAACCGTAGGCACCCGGCATGTTCAAGTCCAGCAGCACCAGGTCCCAGTCGGCTTTTTCGCTCAGGCGGGTTTCCAGTTCGGCAATGCTCGCAACTTCGACCAGACGCACATCGGAGCCAAGCCCGAGGGTAACGGCCTGGCGCAGGGCGCCACGGAACAGTGGGTGGTCATCGGCAATCAGGATTTCGTATGTGGCCATCGATCTAAGGATCCTGTTCTGTGCCAGGCACTCGAGAGGAAGGGAAGCGCCCGGCGGGAAACGGCGCCAAGGATGCCGAGCACGTTCAAGGGTGATCAAGCCAATCGCCCTGCCGTCTCGCCCACCCTGGCTGCCAGCTCAGTCATTATGAACCAAAGCAGGGGTTGTGCCCCTTGGACTATAGGAAGGTATGCAAACGCTGGTGGGTGTCGTCCTGCTCGTCAAGTGGCAGCCGCCGCTTGCCGCTCAGGTAATGCAGGCTGAACACATCCAGATAGGCATCCAGCGCCTGCGAGGCCTGGCTGTCGCCAGCAAGGTCCAGGCACATGGCCGCAACTTCTGCCGTACAGAAATGATCATCGCGCTTGGAGCGCCGCAGGCGGTAGCGCGACATCTGCTCGGCTTGCAGGCTCAACACCGGGAAGCGGTCCAGGTACGGGCTTTTGCGGAACATCTTGCGCGCTTCGGTCCAGGTGGCATCCAGCAGGATGAACAGTGGACGCTTGCCCGGCTCGCGCACCACCTCGCTGACCACCCGCTCCTGGGCAACGAACTCGCCCGGAAAAACGATATAGGGCTGCCAGCTCGGGTCATCGAGCAAGGCCAGCAGGCGCTCGTCAACCGCGGTGCGCAACCAGCCGAAGGCCCAGGTGTCTTCAATCAGGTCGGCAATCAACCAGCCGGTGTTGGTGGGTTTCAGCGGCTCGGTGTCGTGCATCAGCAGGCACACACCCGCGTCAGCCTGCACCCTAGGCTTCCAGGCACACAGGCAATGGGTAGCAATGACCCGGCAATCCGGGCAACGCTCGGCACGCGAGCCACGGGCGATGAAAGGCTTGTTGCTGCGGGCCAGGCGTTCGGCGCGCAGACGCGCTACCGCATGGCTCATGCCGGCAGGCCTCTGGACAGATTGGAAATGGGCACAAGGATGACTCGGAGAAAACAAGGCTGCCAGTCTACCAGAACAGGTGGCAATTGCTGTGCAGCCGGCAAAGCGCTCCTTATAATCGGTTTTTTACCGTGCCGGACCTCGCCGCGCGTAATTTCACGGAACGCCGTCGGCCCGCGCATGTCAAAGCGCCAGTCATCGAACCAGGAGAGATTCATGCTGCGCCTTATTGCCCCCGCCCTGAGCCTGCTGCTCGCCCTGCCTCTGGCAGCCCAGGCGGCATCCAAGCAGGATTACGACCTGAACACCCTGCTGCAGAAGGTCGCCAAAGAGAGCAGCGTCGGCACCCCGCGCGCAATTAACGAGGACATCCTCGATCAGGGTTACACCGTTGAAGGCAAGGCGCTGGTCAACCATCTGAGCGTACGCCAGAGCCACGCAGAGCGCATGCAGGCCAACCCTGAGCAAGTGCGTAGCCAGCTCGGCGACAGCGTGTGCCGCAACAACGGCTTCCGCAACCTGATGTCCAAGGGCGCGGTCATGGTCTACCGCTTCACGGTCTACAAAACCAACCAGCCAGTCATGGACCAAGCCTTTGACAACGCCAGCTGCCTGGCCGGCAACAAGAAGAAATAAGCATAGCGTCAAGGCTACGCTTTCTCGTCCTCATGAGCGCGCCAGCGACCTTCAGCGGCATCGGCGCGCATCTCCGCCAACAGCGCCTGCAAGTATCGCGACCGGCACTCCAGCCCCGACAGCCTGCGGCGGCACTCGGCTTCAAGGCTCAGGTGATGCACCTGGGCGGCGTTCTCCAGCTGCTGGTAGAGCTGCCGGTCCACTTCGATGACCAAGCGATGCATACCGCCACCTCCTGCATCGACACATTTCGCTCTACCAGTTAACCAAACCCGTGCTGCCGATGGCCGCAGGCCGACAGGCGGCTGCGCCGAACACCTCGGCACGATCGGGCGCAAGGGTCTAGATTGAGGTCAGAGGTATTGGTGCAGAAGGAGACGTCGCATGCCTTACCATTCGAATGAACTGCTGTTCAGCCACTTCCGCGACAACAATATCGACCTGAGCAATATCGAAGCACAACTGCAACTGGTTGCCCCCAACAGCCCCAACCTGCCGCTCTACCGCGACATGATGCTGACCATCCTGCGCATGGCCCATGACGACAGCGACCGCTGGAGCGCCAAGATCACCCTGCAGGCCCTGCGCGAACTGGACCAGTCGTTCCGCACCCTGCAGCGCTACAAGGACCGACGCAAAGTGACCGTGTTCGGCTCGGCACGCACCCCGCAGGAACATCCGATGTACGCCCTGGCCCGCGAGCTGGGCGCCACTCTGGCGCGCTCCGACCTGATGGTCATCACCGGTGCCGGCGGCGGCATCATGGCGGCTGCCCACGAAGGGGCCGGCAGCGAGCACAGTCTGGGCTTCAACATCACCTTACCCTTCGAACAACATGCCAACCCGACGGTGAACGGTACCGACAAACTACTGCCGTTCCACTTTTTCTTCATCCGCAAATTGTTCTTCGTCAAGGAGGCCGATGGCCTGGTGTTGTGCCCTGGCGGCTTCGGCACCCTGGATGAAGCGCTGGAGGTACTGACCTTGATCCAGACCGGCAAGAGCCCACTGGTGCCGGTTGTGCTACTGGATTCGCCGGGCGGAAGCTTCTGGCACGACTGCCTGGACTTCATCAGCCGCCAGCTCGAAGAAAACCGCTACATCCTGCCCAGCGACCTGAAACTGGTGCGCCTGGTGCACAGTGCCGACGAGGCCGTTGAGGAAATCAACCAGTTCTACAGCAACTACCATTCCAGCCGCTGGTTGAAGAGCCAGTTCGTGATTCGCATGCATCACCCGCTCAGCGAAGCGGCGCTGTATGACATTCAGGAAGGTTTTGCCGATTTGCGCCTGAGTGGCAAATATCACCAGCAAGCGGATAGCAGCGCCGAGCACGAAGTTGGCAATTACAGCCACCTGACCCGCCTGTCATTCGCCTTCAACGGCCGGGATCAGGGCCGCTTGCGTGAGTTGGTGGATTTCATCAACCTGCCGGAGAACTGGGCCAAGCCGGAGCCGATACATACCACGCAGAGGGCCAGGCAGGCGCTGAAAGTGAGTTGATGCTTTTTGTAACAGCTCGCGTGATGCCGGCAGGAGCAACACCTGGTCGATGGTTGGGCATAGACCGTTGCAGGAGCGGGTTCACCCGCGAAAGGGCCGGGCCTGCCAGCCAATCTCCCCGGCCATTCACCGTCACAGCCGCCACCGTATTCGCGGGTGAACCCGCTCCTACAATGGAATGGAGACAGCCTGGGGAATTTGGCAAAACAGATTATCCGCTACGGGCACATACCGAGCGTCAATAATCGTCGAGATCACGCCCGTTGAGCAGACGGCCGATCATGTCCATGGGGAACCCACGGTAAGCCAGGAACCGGGTCTGCTGGGCACGGCTGCGCGGATCTTGCGGGCGCTGCCCAGCAAACTTGCGCTGCCACACGTCTCGCATACGCTCACCCCAATTCACCTCGCTTTCACGCAGGGCCTGGTCGATGTCTGCACGCGCCAAACCACGCTGACATAGCTCTTCGCGAATACGCGCAGGGCCATAGCCAGAGCCGGAACGATAACGGATGAAACTCTCAAGGTAGCGGGCTTCACTAAGCAGCCCTTCTTCGGCGAGCCGATCGAGTTCAGGCTCGATCAACTCGTCAGAAGCGCCGCGCTGACGCAACTTGCGCGTCAGCTCGACTCGACCGTGCTCACGTCGTGCGAGCAGGTCCATGGCTGTCCGCCGGATGGCGACGGGGGTATCGAGTACGGCGGACATATTCGGCTATCTACTGCGCAATCAATAACCGGCGTCAGCGCCGGCCATGTCATCGGCATCAGCTTCGGCAGCAGCAGCTTTGCCGGCTTCAGCAACAGCGCCCGCTTTCAGCAACTTGTCACGAATCTGCTTCTCGATCTCGGCACCAATAGCCGGGTTCTCAGCCAGGTACTTGGCAGCGTTGGCTTTGCCTTGACCGATCTTGTTGCCCTGGTAGGCGTACCAGGCACCGGACTTCTCGACCAGGCCCTGAGATACCCCCAGGTCAATGATCTCGCCGTTACGGTAGATACCTTTGCCGTAAAGAATCTGGAACTCAGCCTGACGGAACGGAGGCGAGACCTTGTTCTTGACGATCTTGACGCGGGTTTCGCTGCCGACCACCTCGTCGCCTTCCTTGACCGCGCCGGTACGGCGGATGTCCAGACGGACCGAAGCATAGAACTTCAGGGCGTTACCACCGGTCGTGGTTTCCGGGCTGCCGAACATCACACCGATCTTCATACGGATCTGGTTGATGAAGATGACCAGGCAGTTGGCATTCTTGATGTTACCGGTGATCTTGCGCAGCGCCTGGGACATCAGGCGGGCCTGCAGGCCCACATGCATATCACCCATCTCGCCTTCGATCTCGGCCTTCGGCACCAACGCGGCCACGGAGTCGACAATGATCACGTCGACCGCGTTGGAGCGCACCAGCATGTCGGTGATTTCAAGGGCCTGTTCACCGGTGTCCGGCTGCGAAACCAACAGGTCATCGACGTTGACGCCCAGCTTGCCGGCGTACTCAGGGTCAAGGGCATGCTCGGCGTCGACGAAGGCGCAGGTGGCACCGTTCTTCTGCGCTTCAGCGATGACAGACAGCGTCAGCGTGGTCTTACCCGACGATTCCGGGCCGTAGATCTCGACGATACGGCCTTTTGGCAGACCGCCGATACCCAGGGCGATATCCAGGCCCAGCGAGCCGGTGGAAATGGCAGGAATGCCTTGACGCTCATGGTCACCCATGCGCATGACCGCGCCTTTACCAAATTGGCGTTCGATCTGACCCAGGGCCGCAGCCAAGGCGCGCTTCTTGTTGTCGTCCATTGAAATCCTCACGTGTTCGACTTGGCCCTGACGGCCGGAATACCTGTATAAGTAGCCAGTATTATTCCACAGGCAGACGCCCGCGCAAACCCCTGTCGTCGATTTACTCGGCACCAAGCTGTAACAAGCCGTCTAACGCGGCGATCACCGTCTGTCGACGCACCGCCTCGCGGTCACCGTCGAACTGCCGGCGTTCGCTGAACACCCGGTCGCCGTCACCCCAGGCCAGCCACACGGTGCCCACCGGTTTGGCTGGCGAGCCGCCGTCCGGCCCGGCCACACCACTCACCGCCACGGCAAAGCGTGCGCCACTGGCGGCCTGAGCTCCGCGGACCATGGCTTCGACCACTTCCTGGCTGACTGCCCCCACCTGACCGAACAACGCTTCAGGTACCCCCAGCTGGCGGGTTTTCTGGGCATTGGAATAGGTGACGTAGCCGGCTTCGAACCAGGCCGAGCTGCCAGGTATGCGGGTGATGGCTTCGGCAATGCCACCACCGGTGCATGATTCGGCGGTAGTCACCTGCGCATTGAATCGGCGCAGGTGTTCACCCAGACGGGTGGCGAGCGTGGTGATCGGGTCCATGTAGGGTGCTCCTTGAGGGCGGCTCTCTACCCTATCACCCTGCTTCGAACTCTGGCTCAGGAACTTTCAGGCTGGCCCGGGCGATTTCGCTGAACGCCAGTTCGTCACGCTGCCCCAACCGCGGCAGCCCCTCAGGCCACTCCCGGCTACAGTCGAAGCCGCCCAGCTTGCGCATGTCCTCAATTGCCGAACGCCACCAGACCACCTTGCACGCGCGCTGGTAATCATCACCACTCATCACACTGCCATAGAGCAACTTGCGGCCGATGCCACGCAGCTCCCGGGGCACATGCTTGAGGCTCCATTTCACCGAGAGCCGAGTCAACCACGAGGGCTCCGGGCGGTGCGCCGGCACCTTCAGGGCCAGACCTGGCATCTTCGGATGAAAATGCTCGCCATGCCGGGCAAAGAAGATTTCTAGAATGGCATGCACGTACTGCTTCATCGCAAAGTAATGGCTGATCACGCCGCGCGCCTCGTTGATCTGCGCGCCATCCAGTTCGAAGGAAAAGGCGATCTGCTCGATCGTATGCAGGTCACGGGCATACGGCGTCCAGGTGTCGATCCGGCAGATGGCGCGCTCGGCGGTGCCTACGTTGTCGCGGATAAAGCCCATGACACCGCTGTTACACAGCCGCAAGTCATCGGCCGGCGCTTCGCCCGACTCCGCAAGTCCTTCGGTGAAACTGCGGTAATAACTGCTGCGGGAGGCCTCGGCCCAGCTCATTTCCACCTCGTCGACCAAGAACTGCCCGGCATCGACCTGGCTGAACAGCTTTTGCGGCGACTGCAGAAATACCGTATCGGTATCGATGAACACGGTCTTGTCCGCCCACTGACCGGCCAGGGCAATGGCACAGGCCTTGCGCCGGTGGGTGTAGCCGCCGTAGCCGGCCCAGGCCTGCAGGGTCTGCTCGTCCAGTGCGATCACTTCCACCGGCCAGCCGGCAAAAGCCTGTGGCTGGTCGGTAAGCACACGGATCACCGGCAGCTCAGCCGACCTGCAACGGGCCAGGGCGGTAAGGATGCTGAGTTTTGCCTCCAGCTGGTAGATCCGGCGCTCGCCATAAAGGAGGTAGATCAGCTGTTGCGATACATAAGGGACAGGGCTGGACACATTCATCGTGCAGGTCACGGCTAGGGGCATTCATCGAGGGGCGCGCATTCTAGAGGGTTACGCGGTGCAGCTCCACCATTGCCCGCCAGACTGCGCGCATGCCCCAAAGCACGCGCCTGCATCGCAACGAAAAAGCCTGTACCATTACGGGTTTACCATCGCCAACCAGATCCCCCCTGTAAGGCCCTGAATGTCAGATCTTTCCGCACACACCCCGATGATGCAGCAGTACTGGAAGCTGAAGAACCAGCACCCGGACCAGCTGATGTTCTACCGCATGGGCGACTTCTACGAAATCTTCTACGAAGATGCGAAAAAGGCCGCGAAACTGCTGGATATCACCCTGACCGCCCGCGGTCAGTCGGCCGGCCAGTCCATCCCCATGTGCGGGATTCCGTTCCATTCGCTGGAGGGTTACCTGGCCAAGCTGGTCAAACTCGGCGAGTCGGTGGTGATCTGTGAGCAGATCGGCGACCCGGCCACCAGCAAGGGTCCGGTGGAACGCCAGGTGGTGCGCATCATCACCCCGGGCACGGTCAGTGACGAGGCACTGCTCGACGAGCGCCGCGACAACCTGATTGCCGCACTGCTCGGTGACGAGCGCCTGTTCGGCCTGGCGGTACTGGACATCACCAGCGGCAATTTCAGCGTGCAGGAGATCAAGGGCTGGGAAAACCTGCTGGCCGAACTCGAGCGCCTGAACCCGGTCGAGCTGTTGATCCCCGACGACTGGCCACGGGACCTGCCTGCGGAGAAACGCCCAGGCGCCCGCCGCCGCGCACCGTGGGACTTCGACCGCGACTCGGCACGCAAGGCCCTGTGCCAGCAGTTCGCGACCAAGGACCTCAAGGGCTTCGGCTGCGACAAGCTGACCCTGGCCATCGGTGCCGCCGGCTGCCTGCTGACCTACGCCAAGGAAACCCAGCGCACCGCCCTGCCGCACTTGCGCAGCCTGCGCCACGAGCGCCTGGATGATACGGTCATCCTCGATGGTGCCAGCCGGCGCAACCTGGAGCTGGACATCAACCTGGCCGGTGGGCGCGACAACACCCTGCAATCGGTAATCGACCGCTGCCAGACCGCCATGGCCAGCCGCCTGCTGAGCCGCTGGCTGAACCGCCCACTGCGCGACCTCAAGGTGCTGCAAGCACGCCAGGACTCGATCCGCTGCCTGCTCGACAGCTACCGCTTCGAAAAGCTGCAGCCGCAGTTGAAGGAAATTGGCGATATCGAGCGGATCCTCGCCCGTATTGGCCTGCGCAATGCCCGCCCGCGCGACCTGGCACGCCTGCGCGATGCGCTGGGCGCGTTGCCAGAGTTGCAGAACGCCATGACCGAGCTCGAAGCGCCGCACCTGGCGCGCCTGGCGGCGATTACCGGTACCTATCCGGAGCTGGCCAGCCTGCTGGAGCGGGCAATCATCGACAACCCGCCGGCGGTGATCCGCGACGGCGGTGTACTGAAGGCCGGCTATGACAACGAACTGGACGAGCTGCTGGCAATCAGCGAGAACGCCGGCCAGTTCCTGATCGACCTGGAAGCCCGGGAAAAGGCCCGTACCGGCCTTGCCAACCTCAAGGTCGGCTACAACCGTGTACACGGCTACTTCATCGAACTGCCGACCAAGCAGGCCGAGCAGGCCCCGGGCGACTACATCCGCCGCCAGACACTCAAAGGCGCCGAGCGCTTCATCACCCCGGAGCTGAAGGCGTTCGAGGACAAGGCATTGTCGGCCAAAAGCCGCGCCCTGGCCCGCGAAAAGATGCTCTACGACGCCCTGCTGGAAACCTTGATCAGCCACCTGGCACCCCTGCAGGACAGCGCAGCCGCGCTGGCCGAACTGGATGTGCTCAGCAACCTGGCCGAGCGGGCGCTTAACCTCGACCTTAACTGCCCGCGCTTTGTCGACGAACCGTGCCTGCGCATCGAGCAAGGCCGCCACCCGGTGGTGGAGCAGGTACTGACCACACCGTTCGTGGCCAACGACCTGGGCCTGGACAACAGCACGCGCATGCTGATCATCACCGGCCCGAACATGGGCGGTAAGTCCACCTACATGCGCCAGACCGCCCTGATCGTGCTGCTGGCGCACATCGGCAGCTTCGTCCCTGCGGCGAGTTGCGAGCTGTCGCTGGTCGACCGCATCTTCACGCGCATCGGCTCCAGTGACGACCTGGCAGGCGGGCGCTCGACCTTCATGGTCGAGATGAGCGAAACCGCCAACATCCTGCACAACGCCACCGACCGCAGCCTGGTGCTGATGGACGAAGTGGGCCGCGGCACCAGTACCTTTGACGGCCTGTCGCTGGCCTGGGCCGCCGCCGAGCGCCTGGCCCAACTGCGTGCCTACACACTGTTCGCCACGCACTACTTCGAACTGACCGTGCTGCCGGAGAGCGAGCCGCTGGTGGCCAACGTGCACCTGAACGCCACCGAGCACAACGAACGCATCGTGTTCCTGCACCATGTACTGCCCGGCCCTGCCAGCCAGAGCTACGGCCTGGCCGTGGCGCAACTGGCCGGCGTCCCCACGGCGGTCATCCAGCGTGCCCGCGAACACCTGGGGCGCCTGGAAACCACCAGCCTGCCGCACGAGCAGCCCCCGGCCGCAAAAGCCAAGGATGCGCCGCAGGTACCGCACCAGAGCGACCTGTTCGCCAGCCTGCCACATCCAGCCATCGAGAAGCTGGGCAAGCTGCAACTGGACGACATGACCCCGCGTCAAGCTATCGAAATGCTATATCAACTAAAGAACCTGTTATAACGGCGCCCATTACAAGCTGGTAGAATCCGCCGCGGTTTGCTGGTGCTGCAGGTTATTAGCCTGGCCTGCAGCCACATGCCCGTAAACCGCGCGGCCCTGAGAGGAAGGGCCGCCGCCGTCGCCTGAGGAGAGAATTAGAAATGACCTTCGTCGTCACCGACAACTGCATCAAATGCAAATACACCGACTGCGTGGAAGTCTGTCCGGTGGACTGCTTCTACGAAGGCCCGAACTTCCTGGTCATCCACCCGGACGAGTGCATCGACTGCGCCCTGTGCGAGCCGGAGTGCCCAGCGCAAGCCATCTTCTCGGAAGACGAAGTGCCTTCGGGCATGGAAAACTTCATCGAGCTGAACGCCGAGCTGGCGGAAATCTGGCCTAATATCACCGAGCGTAAGGATGCCCTGCCGGACGCTGAAGAATGGGATGGCAAGACCGGCAAGATTGCCGACCTGGAGCGCTGATAGCGCCCAGACGCGAAAAAGGCCCTTCGGGGCCTTTTTTGTTTTCCTACGTGCAAAAAAAAGGGGCGGTTTGACCCGCCCACATTTTTTCCGTAGTCCCTGCTTGTCCCAAACATCATCCTGATGAAATCGCTTCTTGCGATGTCCTTGGCCTTCATCCTGAAAGCCTGTGCATGTCCCTGTGCACAGTTCGAATACTAGCGGGTTGAGCCGGGCGGGCAAGCGCGAGACCTCACAGGGTATTTCCGACGACACATATGGTCAGCGGCGAATAAATCATGATTTTCAATGAGTTGTAAAAAAACAGAGCCAGGAAACGACAATGGTCTACTGAGGCTTGCATAGATAGCTTACAAAACGAGTAAGAAAAGGCTTACATGCAATGTTACCGGGGTAGCGGAATACACATTGGGTATCTGTTCTGCCCTGAAGTGCGCCCCGCCGCTCTCAAGCTTTTCCGCTACAGACGAAAACGCCCCGAGGTCATCGGGGCGTTTTGAGTGACACAGACCTTCGCTACTGGAACAAGGACTCACTGGACAGGCCATTCTTCTCAAGGATCTCGCGCAAACGCTTGAGCCCCTCTACCTGAATCTGCCGCACCCGTTCCCGGGTCAGGCCTATCTCCAGGCCAACATCCTCAAGGGTACTGCTTTCATGCCCACGCAGGCCAAAGCGACGCACCACCACCTCGCGCTGCTTGTCGGTCAGCTCACCCAGCCACTGATCGATGCTCTGCGACAGGTCGTCATCCTGCAGCAATTCGCACGGATCAGTCGGACGGTCGTCGGTCAGCGTATCAAGCAGGGTCTTGTCCGAGTCCGGGCCAAGCGACACATCCACCGACGACACCCGCTCATTCAGGCCCAGCATGCGCTTGACCTCGGTGACCGGCTTCTCCAGCAGCGTGGCGATTTCTTCTGGTGAAGGTTCGTGGTCGAGTTTCTGGGTCAGCTCGCGCGCGGCGCGCAGGTAGACGTTCAGTTCCTTGACCACGTGGATCGGCAGGCGAATGGTGCGGGTCTGGTTCATGATCGCCCGTTCGATGGTCTGGCGAATCCACCAGGTCGCATAGGTCGAGAAACGGAAACCACGCTCCGGGTCGAACTTCTCGACCGCACGGATCAACCCCAGGTTGCCTTCCTCGATCAGGTCGAGCAACGACAGGCCACGGTTCACGTAACGACGGGCAATTTTGACAACCAGGCGCAGGTTGCTTTCGATCATGCGCTTGCGGCCGGCAGGGTCACCCTTTTGCGACAAGCGCGCAAAATGCACTTCTTCTTCCGGCGAAAGCAGCGGCGAGAAACCGATCTCGTTGAGATACAACTGGGTGGCATCGAGCGCCCGGCTGTAATCGATGTACTTGTGTTGCTTGAGCGAAGAGCCCGACCTGGCCCTCGTCCGAACCGAAGATACAGCAGGTTCGTCTGACACCACATCCGTTTCCAAAACGATACCCGTCTCCATCAGGAGGACGTCATCATCGATGTCAAACTCCGGCACTTCTTTACTGAGAGCCATTGTTATAATCCTTTGCTGAGTTCGAACTCAGACTCGAGCGGCACCTTTATCCCTGGCAGCGCTTGAGCCTGTCCCCTCTACATCACAGGAACAGGCTGGGTACAACGATCAACGACGTGGCAGGAACTGGAGCGGATCGACGGGTTTGCCCTGGCGGCGAATCTCGAAATGCAGCTTCACCCGATCTGTGCCCGTAGACCCCATTTCAGCAATCGACTGCCCTGCCTTGACCTGCTGCCCCTCCCGAACCAACAGCCTGCGGTTATGACCGTAGGCACTGACGTAGGTGTCGCTGTGCTTGATGATGATCAGCTCGCCGTAGCCCCTCAAACCACTTCCGGCGTAGACCACTGCACCATCAGACGCAGCAAAAACAGGCTGTCCCAAATCACCGGCGATATCAATGCCTTTATTCAAACTACCGTTTGAAGCGAATTTTCCAATCAGCACGCCGTTGGCCGGCCAGGCCCAACCGCCTACGGCACGCTCCGCAGCCGGCACACTGGCAACCGCTGGCGCATTGCCCGAAGAGGCCGGCGTGACCGGTTTACGGGTGCTGGCAGGCGCCGTGGCAGGAGTGCCCACAGGCCGCCGCGTGACCGTAGTGCGGCTTGACGAGGACGGGCTGGACACCACCGTGGTGCGGCTGCCGGAGCCGCTGCTGAATCGAATCGCCTGGCCCGGGCGAATGGTATAAGGCGCCCGGATGCCATTGCGTGCAGCCAGCTCCTTGTAGTCCCAACCATAACGGAAGGCGATGGAGAACAGGGTGTCGCCTGGCTTGACGATATATTGCCCGGAAGTCACTGCCGGACGCTTGGGAACGGTGTTGTTGCGGTCGACCACCCGCGCGCTGTTGCTGCCGGTGCTTGAGCAACCCACCAGAAGCGCGCCCATGGCCAATGCAATCACCAGAAGCTTGAAACCCGAGCCGTCCTTGCGCTGCCGAATGACTGTGTGACCCACCCGCGCTCCCCTCATGGTGCCGAAAATCGATATGAAGACAAGAAATGCAATATTGTTGCAATTATAACCAAGCCAGCCGGTATTGGCAGACGGCTACGAAAGACGAGCGCAAAACCCCGGTGCACGCTGTGCGTTAGCGCTTCGCACCGCCTGATAGACAGGGCGAAGCGACAAGAATTCGCCACCGGCACAAAAATACACCGCGCCTCATGCCTGCACAGCTCAGTTCAACAGACCTCAGGCCAGCGGACCATTGAGCAGCGGCACGAAACGCACAGCCCCCAGCACGCGACGGGAGAAACCATGCTCCTCGCGTACGATCAGCATCAGTTGCTGCGTTTCGCCGGCCGGCCCTACCGGGATGACCATGCGCCCACCGGGTGCCAGCTGGTCGAGCAGTGCCTGTGGCACCTCCGGCGCCACGGCGGTGACGATGATGCCATTGTACGGCGCAAGTGCCGGCCACCCCTCGCAACCGTCGCCCCAGCGGAATACCACGTTGCGCAGGTTCAGTTCCACCAGGCGCTCTTTGGCCCGATCCTGCAGTACCTTGATGCGCTCTACCGAGAACACCCGCTCGACCAGCTGGGCCAGGATCGCCGTCTGGTAACCCGAGCCGGTACCAATCTCCAGCACCTTGTCCAGTGGCCCGGCCTCGAGCAACAGCTCGCTCATGTGAGCAACCATGAACGGCTGGGAGATGGTCTGGTTGTGGCCGATCGGCAGCGCGGTGTCTTCGTAAGCCCGATGCGCCAGCGCCTCGTCAACGAACAGGTGGCGCGGCGTACGCCGGATCACGTCAAGCACCTTGGGGTTCGAAACACCCTCCTCGCACAAGCGCTGGATCAGCCGCTCCCGGGTACGCTGAGAGGTCATGCCGATGCCACGCCGCAGCATATCGTCCTCACGCATCAGAGCAGGCCCTCCAGCCAACCATCGAGCTGCTCGAAGGCATCATTGAAGGTGCGATCGAGTTGCAGCGGGGTAATCGATACGTAGCCTTGCATCACCGCGTGGAAGTCGGTGCCCGGCCCGCCATCCTCGGCATCACCGGCCACGGCAATCCAGTAGCCTTCCTTGCCACGCGGGTTGACTACCTTGGTTGGCGCCGCCGCCCGCGCCCGGTGACCGAGACGGGTGAGCTGGATGCCACGGATGTGCTCCAGCGGCAAGTTGGGAATATTGATGTTGAGTACGGTGCGTGGCGGCAACGCCAGGCGCGACTGTGCCTCGACCAGGCGGCGGGCGATATAGGCCGCGGTCGGCAGGTTGTCCGGCTGGCGCGACAACAGCGAGAACGCCAGCGAGGTACCGCCGAGGAAGCGGCCTTCCAGCGCCGCAGCGACCGTACCCGAATACAGCACGTCATCGCCCAGGTTGGCACCGAGGTTGATCCCCGATACGACCATGTCCGGCGTCTGCGGCAACAGCCCATTGAGCCCCAGGTGCACGCAATCGGTCGGCGTGCCATTGAGGCTGATGAAGCCATTGGCCAGGGTCTGCGGATGCAGTGGCCGGTCCAGCGTCAGCGAACTGCTGGCGCCGCTCTTGTCTTGATCCGGGGCGATCACCGCGCACTCGGCATAATCCACCAGCGCAGCATGCAGCGCGGCGATGCCAGGTGCGGTAACACCGTCGTCATTCGAAATCAGAATACGCATGGGCTGTCCGTCTGCCCTGCCGACACCAGATCCACGACTTCACGCACCACCACGGTGGCGAAGCATCCGGCCGGCAGGACGAATTCCAGTTGCAGGATATCAGGCTCGGGATAATGCCACGTCAGGCCGCCAATAGGGAGCCGCAGAATTCGTCGTTCGTGATCCATGCCCGCCTGGGCCAACCACTGGCAAAGTGCTGGCTGACTTGAGCCGATAGCGTTTTCCAGCTGGGCAGGCGCAGCGCCAGCAGGCGAAGCGCCCTCCCCCCACATCGGGCCGGTCGGATGCAGGTCGAGAATCGCCAGGCGCGGGTCGCCACATTCTGCCTCACCCGCCGGGAAGAAACTGCGGCTGTCGGTGAACGCCAGCAGGTCCCCGACCTGGGCTCGGGTCCAGCTACCGTCAGCGACACGCGCAGCCAGCACCTGATTGAACAGGTAGCTGCGCCCGGCCGAAAGCAGCCGCGAACGCACGTTGCGCTGTTCAGGCAAAGCCTTGCGTACGGCCCAATCGAGGGCGTCATGGACGTTGCCACCGCCGTGCCCGAAGCGCTGGGTGCCGAAATAGTTGGGCACACCTTGCCGCCTGAGCTGTTCCAGACGCGCATCAACCGCCTGGTGATCGGCAGCCAAGGCCGTCAGGCGCAAGGTGAAACCGTTGGCCGAATGCGCCCCGCGCTGCAGTTTGCGCTGGTGACGCACCTGCTTGAGCACACGCAGGCTGGCATCCTCGGCTCGCGACAGATCCGGGTCGGCCTTGCCCGGCAGGTGCAGGCTGAACCACTGGCGGGTCAGCGCCTGGCGGTCCTTGAGGCCGGCGTAGCTGATGCTGCGCACCGGCACGCCAGCGGCGCGGGCGAGGCGCCGGGCAGCTTCTTCAGTGTTCAGATCACGCTTCTCGACCCACAGCCACAGGTGCTCGCCCTGGCCCGATAGCGGGATATCCAGGACTTCGTCAACCTGAAAGTCTTCGGCAACCGCTTTGAGGACGGCGGTACCCAGGGATTCACCCGATGCGCGCGGGCCCAGCAGTTCCAGTTCGGTCATGCTGGCAGCAGCAGGGCGACCGAATGCACGGCAATGCCCTCCTCGCGACCGGTAAAGCCCAGCTTCTCTGTGGTGGTGGCCTTGACATTGACCTGGTCGAGCTCGACCTGCAGGTCTTCGGCGATCAACTGGCGCATGGTTTCGATGTGTGGGGCCATTTTCGGTGCCTGGGCGACGATGGTGGCGTCAACGTTGCCGACCTTCCAGCCCTTGGCCTTGACGATGCCGACTACATGGCGCAGCAGCGCGCGGCTGTCAGCCCCCTTGAACTGCGGGTCAGTGTCAGGGAAGTGCTTGCCGATGTCGCCCAGTGCCGCAGCGCCAAGCAAGGCATCGCTCAGGGCGTGCAGCAGCACGTCACCGTCGGAATGGGCCAGCAGGCCGTATTTGTGCGGGATGCGCACCCCGCCCAAGGTAATGAAATCACCGTCGCAGAAACGGTGCACATCGTAGCCGTGGCCAATACGCATAAGAAAACGCCCTGAAAGAGTCAGGGCGTGATTCTACCTGCTTTGCAGCGGGTTTGGCGGCTTTTGGACCAGGGTGTTACACCCGCCCCAGTGCCACCGCATGATGGCGTAGGTGCTCCTCGATGAAGCTGGCAATGAAGTAGTAGCTATGGTCATAGCCCGGCTGCATACGCAGGGTCATTTCATGGCCACCTTTGCGTGCCGCCTGTTCCAGTGCTTCAGGCTTGAGTTGCTTCTCGAGGAAGTCGTCACGGTCGCCCTGGTCCACCAGCAACGGCGGGCATTGGCCAGCAGGGGTTTCAGCCAGCAGCACGCTGGCATCCCACTCACGCCAGCGCCCACGGTCTTCACCCAGGTAGCGGCTGAAGGCCTTCTCGCCCCACGGACAATCCATCGGATTGCTGATCGGCGAGAATGCCGACACCGAGCGGTAGCGCCCCGGGTTGCGCAAGGCGCACACCAGCGCGCCATGGCCCCCCATGGAGTGGCCGCTGATGCTGCGCTCGCCCGACGCCGGGAAATGTGCCTCGATCAGGGCTGGCAACTCCTCCACCACATAGTCATGCATGCGGTAGTGCTGGGCCCAGGGTTGCTGGGTAGCGTTGAGGTAGAAGCCCGCCCCCAGGCCGAAGTCCCAGGCGCCGTCCGGATCGCCCGGCACCTGCTCGCCACGCGGACTGGTGTCGGGAGCAACGATGATCAGCCCCAGCTCGGCGGCCAGACGCTGGGCGCCGGCCTTCTGCATGAAGTTCTCGTCGGTGCAGGTGAGGCCGCTGAGCCAGTACAGTACCGGCAGCTTCTCGCCCTGCTCGGCCTGCGGCGGCAGGTACACAGCGAACACCATGTCGCAACCCAGCACCTTGGAGTGATGCCGGTAACGCTTGTGCCAGCCGCCGAAGCTCTTCTGGCAGGAGATGTTATCCAGGCTCATGGCAAACCTCAGAAGTGGATCACGCTACGGATGCTCTTGCCTTCATGCATCAGGTCGAAGGCCTTGTTGATGTCTTCCAGACCCATCGTGTGGGTGATGAAGGTGTCCAGCGGGATCTCGCCTTTCTCGGACATTTCCACGTAGCTCGGCAGCTCGCTGCGGCCACGCACGCCGCCGAACGCCGAACCACGCCAAACCCGACCGGTCACCAGCTGGAACGGACGCGTGGAAATTTCCTGGCCGGCACCGGCCACACCGATGATGACCGACTCACCCCAGCCCTTGTGGCAGCATTCCAGGGCGGCGCGCATCAGTTGAACGTTGCCGATGCACTCGAAGGAGAAGTCCACGCCGCCATCGGTGAGGTCGACGATCACTTCCTGGATCGGGCGATCGTAGTCTTTCGGGTTGACGCAATCGGTGGCACCCAGCTGGCGGGCGATTTCGAACTTGGCCGGGTTGATGTCGATGGCGATGATACGCGAGGCCTTGGCCTTGACCGCACCGATCACGGCCGACAGGCCGATGCCACCGAGGCCGAAGATGGCCACGGTATCACCCGGCTTGACCTTGGCAGTGTTGAGCACCGCGCCGATACCGGTGGTGACGCCGCAGCCCAGCAGGCAGACCTTCTCCAGTGGTGCTTCTTTCTGGATCTTGGCCACGGAAATTTCCGGCAGCACGGTGTATTCGGAGAAGGTCGAGGTACCCATGTAGTGGAACAGCTCCTGGCCCTTGTACGAGAAGCGCGTGGTGCCGTCCGGCATCAGGCCCTTGCCCTGGGTGGCGCGGATGGCCTGGCACAGGTTGGTCTTGCCCGAGAGGCAGAACTTGCACTTGCCGCATTCCGGGGTGTACAGCGGGATGACGTGGTCACCTACAGCGACCGAGGTGACCCCCTCGCCTACCGCTTCGACGATTGCACCACCTTCGTGGCCGAGGATCGATGGGAAGATACCCTCCGGGTCAGCACCGGACAGGGTATAGGCATCGGTGTGGCAGACACCGCTGGCGACCACGCGCAGCAGCACTTCACCGGCCTTTGGCATGGCCACGTCGACTTCGACGATTTCCAGGGGTTTCTTGGCTTCGAAGGCTACGGCAGCACGGGACTTGATCATCAAAGGTCTCCAGACAGTGGGTCGATTCAGTCTTGCAGTGTAATTCAGCGCCTTTTGATGAATAATCAGGCCAAAGACAAAACATTATTGCCATACAGGGATAATCGATGAGCAGCCGATGGGAAGGCATCGACGAATTCGTCGCCGTGGCCGAATCGGGCCAGTTCACTGCCGCCGCCGAACGCCTGGGGGTTTCCTCATCGCACATCAGCCGGCAGATCGCCCGGCTGGAAGAACGCCTGCAAACGCGCTTGCTGTACCGCAGTACCCGCCGGGTAACCCTGAGCGAGGCCGGGCAGACCTTCCTGCAGCATTGCCAGCGCTTGCAGGATGGCCGTGAGGAAGCGCTGCGCGCCATGGGCGACCTGGCCAGCGAACCCAAGGGGTTGCTGCGCATGACCTGCGCTGTGGCCTACGGCGAGCGCTTCATCGTGCCGCTGGTGACGCGATTTATGGCGCTGTACCCGCAGCTGCGCGTGGATGTGGAACTGAGCAACCACACCCTCGACCTGCTGCATGAAGGCATGGACCTGGCCATCCGCCTGGGTCGCCTGGCCGACTCTCGCTTGGTGGCTACCCGCCTGGCGCCGAGGCGCATGTACCTGTGCGCCTCGCCGGCCTATCTTGAGCGTTATGGCCGGCCGCACAGCCTGTCGGAGCTGGCGCGGCACAATTGCCTGGTGGGGAGTTCGGACTTGTGGGCACTACAGCAGGATGGCCGTGAGATCAGCCAGCGGGTACAGGGCAACTGGCGCTGCAACAGTGGCCAGGCAGTGCTGGATGCGGCGTTACAAGGGATAGGGTTATGCCAGTTGCCGGATTACTACGTGCTGGAACACCTCAATAGCGGTGCGCTGGTGTCGCTGCTGGAGGCGCACCAGCCGCCGAATACGGCGGTATGGGCGCTGTATCCGCAGCAGAGGCACCTGTCGCCGAAGGTACGGCGGCTGGTGGATTACCTGAAGGAGGGGTTGGCAGGGTTGCCGGAATATCGTTTCGGCTGACGGGATGTGCTGCATGTACTGGCCTCTTCGCGGGTGAACCCGCTCCTACGGCGGCCTGTGTCCAACGCCCGATGTGTGTCCACCACCGTGGTAGGAGCGGGTT
>NZ_JBICII010000039.1:0-835 GCF_043101865.1 Pseudomonas sp. zjy_15 | reverse complement strand
CCTACCACAAGGTGGAAGCCAAGGTTACCGTGGCATCTCTGGCGAACAGTTCCATGGCAGCAGCGCTTCGTAGTCTGCTACCGATGAGGCGTGCGGCAGTCGCTCCAGGACGTGGCGCAGCCACGTATAGGGCTCTTGGCCGTTGACCTTGGCGGTTTCGACCAAGCTGTAGATCTGCGCGCTAGCCGTGGCTCCCTTGGGCGTGTCACTGAACAGCCAAGCTTTGCGCCCGATCACAAACGGCTTTATGGCCCGCTCTGCCAGGTTGTTGTCGATCGGCAGGTGGCCCGCCTCGACATACCGCTCCAAGCGGTTCCAGTTGTTTGCCAGGTAAAGCACCGCCTTGCCCAGTACGCTTTGCGGTGTCACCTGTGAGTGCGTCTTGTCGAGCCAACTTTTCAACTGCTCAAGGATCGGCAGGCTTCGTTCCTGACGACCGATGAATCGCTGTTCATCGCTGGCATCCTTGAGGTCGCGTTCGATGCCATACAGTTTGTTGATCATCGTCAGCGCAACATCGGCGCGACCGGTCTTGCCCTTAGGCTGCACCTTCTGCGCTTCGACGAATTTACGCCGGACATGCGCCATGCACGCCAGTCGTTCAACGCCCGGCTGTAGCGCCAACGCGCTGTAGCCGGCGTAATCATCGGTCATCACGTAACCGCGATAGCCCTCCAGCAGGCGCAGCGGCACCTCCCGCGCGCGGCTGGTGGTGTAATCGAACAGCACGACTTGTCGATCAGGCGGGCCACTGACCTGCACCCACATCCAGGATTGACTGGTCGGATCACGATCCGGCTCTTTGAGCACCTGCACGCGAGTTTCATCGCAATGG
>NZ_JBICII010000038.1:0-12541 GCF_043101865.1 Pseudomonas sp. zjy_15 | reverse complement strand
ACATCTGGGGTTGGACACAGCCCGCTGTAGGAGCGGGTTCACCCGCGAAGAGGCCGGCGCTGGTTGAATCGATTTCCGGTCAATACACATCCCGCCGATACCGCCCATCCTCGATCAACTGCTGTACAGCTTCTTCACCCAGCATGCGATTGAGCGCCGCATCCACCCCAGCCGCCATGCCTTGCAGGCTGCCGCAGACATACACGCAAGCCCCATCGGCCACCCAGCGCTTGAAATCCTCGGCCTGTTGCAGCATTACGTCCTGCACATACACCTTCTCGGCCTGATCGCGCGAGAACGCCAGGTCCAGCCGTGCCAGGTCGCCGTTGTCCAGCCAAGCCTGCAGCTCATCGCCGCACAGCAAGTCATGCGCCCGATTACGCTCGCCGAACAACAGCCAGTTGCGCTGCTCACCGGCATTGACCCGCGCGCGCAACAGGCTGCGAAGGCCTGCCAGGCCAGTACCGTTGCCGATCAGGATCATCGGCGCAGCGGCCTCAGGCAGATGGAAGCCACTGTTACGCCGCAGGCGCAGGCTCAGGGTGCCATTCATTGGCAGGTATTCGGTCAGCCAGCCAGAGCCCAAACCAAGGTTGCCGTCAGGGTGGCGTTCCTGGCGCACGATCAGCTCCAGCACACCATCGCTGGCGATCGAGGCGATGGAGTATTCGCGGCTGCCGATCGGTACCAGTGCATCCACCAGTGCCTGCGGCTGCAAGCCGATCAGGTGGTCGCGGCGCATCGGCAACTGGCGGCCAGCGAGTGCCTGGGCAAGGGTTTCGCTCAGGCCATTCACCTGCACCTGGCTGTTGGCGTCCAGTGCCATGCCCTTGAGGAACGCGTCGATCCGTGGCTGCCCATTCAGCGGCAGTATCTCTACCAGATCGCCGGCTTCCCAGCTTGCAGGTTCTGCAGCCTGCAGGCCAAGCAGGTACACCGGTTGGCCTTGGCTGCCAGGGTTGAGCAGTTTGCGGCGCACCAGCGACCAGTTGGCAAAGGTTGGCGGTTGCCAGGCGGCCACCGGCTGGGCGCCGGTCAGTTGCGCCAGTTCCTGCTGCCATTGCTGCAGGGCGGCCTGGTCGGCGTTGTCCACTTCCACCGGGCTGAATGCACTGCTGGCACCGCGCTCCCCCAGCCACGCCTGGAGACGACGAGCGAAACCGCAGAAGTGCGGGTACTGACGATCACCGAGGGCGAGCAGGGCATAGTTGAGGTTGTTCAGTGCCCAAGGCTGGCCGAGCACCTTGCGCTCGAAGGCGCGAGCGCTGTCGGGCGCTTCGCCGTCGCCGAAGGTACTCACCACGAAGAGCGCGCGATGGGCCTGGCGCAGGTCGTTTTCACCCAGCTCGGCAAGGGCGCGCACCTGAACTGTCTGGCCAGCTGCCTGTAGCTGCTTCGCACTCTGCCAGGCCAACTGCTCGGCAAAGCCACTCTGGCTGGCAAAACCGATCAGCCAACCGTCGCCATTGCCGTTGCTGTTGGCGACCTTGCCACGGGCTGCGCGCACCTGACGTTTCTTGCGGCGACGGTCGAGGTACAGCAGCCAGCCAGTGACGAAGAACAACGGCATGGTCAGGCTGGCGATGGTGACGATGATGCGCCCCGGCAAGCCGAAGTACTCGCCCACATGCAGGGCGTAAACACTCTGCAGCAGTTGCGCCTTGAAGGACTTGTCGGTGTAGCGGTCGTGCTTTTTAACCTGGCCAGTGGCTGGGTCCAGGACCAGGGTATTGAAGGCACGTGGGTGGGCAGCGTTGTCGAGCAGGTAGAACAGGTTGGCCGGCTGACCGCCAGCGGGCGGCAGGCGCAGGTTGTAGGTGGAAAGGCCTGGGCCCGCGGCGTCCTTGAGGTTGGCCCAGATGGCGTCGTAGTCCACCACCAGCGGTGGCGCATTCCGGTCGACTTTCTGCGGCCCGTGCCGGCCACGGCCTTCACCACGTTTTTGCTGCTGGCCCGCAGCCGGCGCGTCAGCCAGCAGCTTGTTCAGGCCTTCGCGGTACCACTCATAGGACCAGAACAGGCCGGTCAGGGCGAACAGAAGGTAGAACAGAAGGCACCAGGTACCTGCCACGGCGTGCAGGTCCCAGTTGAAGGCGCGGCCTTTCTTGGCCCAGTCGAAGGTCAGCCAGGTGCGCCAGTCCAGCGCTTTGCGCGGCCAGCGCAGGTACAGGCCGGACAGGCAGAAGAACACCAGCATCAAGGTGCAGGCCCCGGTGATTTGCCGGCCAGTGTCGCCTATGGCGAGGAAGCGGTGCAGCTTGAGCATGAGGTTGAAGAAGCCTTGCCCGGCCACTTCACCCTTGAGTTCGCCGGTGTACGGGTCGGCATAGCGCAGTTCGCCACGGCGTTCGCCCGGTGCCGGCATGAAGAAGATACGTGCAGCGTTGCCTTCACGCACGTCGACCCACAGCATCGACACCTTGTCGTGCTGCTGGGCTTCGACCCGTTTAACCAGCTCGGCCGGCGGCAGCACGCCTTCGGCGCGTACTTCTACCTTGAGTACATCGGCATTGAATGCGCGCAGCAGTTCTTCCTGGAACGAGTACAGCGCCCCGGTAATGCCCATCAAGGCCAGCACCAGGCCAGCGGTGATGCCAAAGAACCAGTGCAATTGGAACAGCGTCTTCTTCACCACGTTACTCACCTTGAGTTGCTGCCGCGACCTGCGCGGCGTGCATTATGCCTTGATACGCAAAAGCCCCGCTCACGGGAATGAACGGGGCTCGGGGTGACTTGATTAGAAGTGGAAGTTGGCACTCATGAGTGCAGTACGGCCAGGCGCTACGTGAGCGTAATGCGTAGCGAATACTTGATCGAAGTAACGCTTGTCGGTCAGGTTTTGCACATTCAGCTGCAAGTCGACATTCTTCGTCAGGCGATAGGTAGCCATGGCGTCATAGCGCCAGTAGGAAGGTACCTCGACCGAGTTGGCTTCGTCACCGAAGCGCGAGTCGACAAAAGTCGCGCCAGCACCAACGGTCAGTTGCGGAATGATGTCGTAGGTCGACCAGAACGTGAAGTTGTTACGCGGCGTGCTAGGCATGTGGTTGCCTTCGTTCGCTGCAGTAGAGGTTTTCACGATCTCGCTTTCCATATAGGTGTAGCCGCCATAGACCTTCCACTTGCTGGTCAGGTTACCCGAGTAGGTCAGCTCCACACCCTGGACCCGTTGTTCGCCATCGAGCACCTGATAAGTGGCATTGTCTGGATCGGTGACGCGTGCGTTGGTTTTGTCGGTACGGAACAAGGCTGCGGTCAACGATAGGTTATCGTCGAAGAAGTCCCACTTCGTGCCGATTTCGTAGTTGCGGTTACGTTCTGGATCGAGGTTGCTGTTGTTGGCCGCCAGCTCCAGGCCGCCATTGCCGCTGGTTTCGCCCGACGGGTTGCTGGAGGTCGACCATGCAGCGTAAATACTGCCGTTGGGCAACGGCTTGTAGACTACGCCAACTTGGTAGTTCCACAGATGCGCGTTGTTTTCGCGAGAGAAGTCCCCCGCCACCGAGCCACGACCACCTGTGCTGTACCCGCTTGATTTGGTCTGGTAATCGTCGTAACGCAGGCCAAGGTTCAGCGACCACTGTTCGTTGAAAGTCAGCGTGTCAAATACGTAGGCAGCGCTGGTTTTCGTATTCGTATCGGTGAAGGCTTGGCTGTCGGTAATCGTGCCAGACCAGCCGTCATCCGGGGACGGGTCGTAGAGGCTGGTGCAGTCGCCCGAGGCCAGCAAGGCGGGGGTGCAAACAGTGCCTGTGCCAGCGGCCGAGGTGACGACATACCCGCGGTTATGCGTGTCGCTGTAGGTGAACTCCAGGCCTGTCACCAGGCTATGCTCGATGAAGCCGGTATTGAACTTGGCACTCAGGTCGGTCTGGTTCACCCAGCCTTTGGACGTCGAATTGCGGTTCTTGGTGGCGCGATAGACCGTACCGTTGGCGACGTTACCTTTACTGTCATCCGGGTTGGTCACGATGTAGTCGAGGGTCGAGCGCGACATGCGGAAGCTGTTGGACAGTGTCAGGTTTTCGTTCAGGTCATGTTCGATACGGATCGTGCCGCTGTCGTTGCTGGTCTTGCGATAGTCGCGTCCGTTCAAACCGTAGAAGTTGTCGCGGTCAACATGAGCCGGGCCATCTACATTGTATTTGCTGCGCGTGGCGCTGCGGTTCAGCGGGATGCCGTAGTCAGGCATGTCGTCAGTTTTCAGGTGGTAGTAACCCACTGTGACCCGTGTATCGGTGCCCAAGCCAAAAGCGAACGACGGTGCTACCCCCCAACGGCTCACATCCACATCGTCACGACCGGCGACGTTGGCTTCGTGCTTCATCAGGTTCAAGCGAAAGGCAGAGGTGTCGGTCAGTTGCTTGTTCAAGTCCAGGGTGGTGCGTTTGGTCTGGTCTGAACCCCAAGTGAACCCACCGTTGTAGCTATCGCCAAGTTTTGCGCTCTTGGTGACCAGGTTGAGGCTCCCGCCCGTCGAGCCAGCACCGGTAAAAGCGGAGCCAGGGCCTTTTGCGACCTCAATGGACTCGACGTTGAAGATCTCCCGGCTTTGGGATGCGACATCGCGCATGCCATCGACAAATACGTCACTTTCGGCGTTGAAGCCGCGGATGATAGGGCGGTCACCCGCTGGGTTGCCGCCTTCGCCTGCGCCAAAAGTGATGCCTGGGGTTGTACGCAAGGCGTCTACCAAGGACGTCGCACCCGTGTCACGAATGACTTGCTGAGGGATCACCGTGACACTCTTCGGTGTTTCACGCAGCGGGGCGGTGTACTTCTTCGAGCTGGCGGTGTCCGTCTTGTAGCTGGTGACATCTTGTGCAGCGTTGACGCTGGTCGCGTCGAGTGAAATGACAGAATCAGCAGCCTGATCATCTGCACATGCAAGCTGAGCAGTCGATGCAGCAGAGATGGCAACGCCGATGGCGGACGCAAGCAGGCGTTGTGAGCTCACAGCAGATGGCACGTAGTGACGCATTGGTAAGGACCTTCCCCAAGGTTTCGAGGCGGTGGATCTTAATGTAAGCAATTTTGACTAACAATTGAGAGTCGTTACCATTTGTGAAGAATTTACAATCTTTACAATTTGTCTTTACGGTTTCATGCAGCTGAAACGTCTTAAGCGGCGAATGGGGCTTGTGTAGCGCAAAAGGGAATCAATATCATTGCGCCTTTACATTTCCCAACGGTGCTGTTGCCATGCTGCTTCACATCCCAGGCCTGTTCGACGCTGATGAGCTGGCCCGTATCCGCGAGGCGCTGGAGCAGGCCGACTGGGCCGATGGCAAGGTTACGGCGGGTTATCAGTCGGCCAAGGCCAAGCACAACCTGCAACTGCCGGAAGGCCATGCGCTGGCCAAGGAAATCGGCACTGCGCTGATCGACCGCCTGTGGAAAACCCCGCGCTTCATGTCGGCAGCGTTGCCGCACAAGGTGTTCCCGCCGCTGATCAATTGCTACCGCGAAGGTGGCAACTTCGGCTTCCACATCGACAACGCCCTGCGCCAGCCCAAGGGCAGCCCGGAGCGGGTGCGTACCGACCTGTCTTCCACGTTGTTCCTCAGCGACCCGGAAAGCTACGACGGCGGTGAGCTGGTGATCCAGGACACCTATGGCGTGCAGCAGGTCAAGCTGGCCGCCGGTGACATGGTGCTGTACCCCGGCACTAGCCTGCACAAGGTCAACCCGGTGACCCGTGGCCAACGCTATGCCGCATTCTTCTGGACCCAGAGCCTGGTGCGCGATGACAGCCAGCGGACGCTGCTGTTCGAGATGGACAACGCAATCCAGCAACTGACTGCCGATGTGCCGGACCATCCTTCGTTGTTGCAGCTGACGGGCACTTACCATAACTTGCTGCGCCGCTGGGCTGAGGTTTGAGCCGTGTCTTACCTGCTGCGGCGTGAGGAAGTGGTGGATGTGGCCGGCTTGCAGGCCATGCTCGAGGAATCCCCCGGCAAGGCCGCCCAGGCAATTCTGGCGGCAGCGGGGCAGGGTGCGGTCGAGGCGCAGTTGCTGCTGGGGCAGATCCTGCTGGATGGGCTTGGCATCCAGCAGGATGCCACCGTCGCCCGGCGCTGGTTCGGTATCGCTGCACAGGGGGGGAATGCCATGGCGCACAACATGCTCGGGCGTTGCCTGGAGCATGGTTGGGGCGGTGAGGTGAATTTGGCGCAGGCTGCCGTTCACTACGCCCGTGCGGCTGATTCCGGCTTGGACTGGGGCCTGTATAACCTGGGCAACCTTCTGGCGACCGGGCGTGGGGTGCCGGTCAATCAGGTGCAGGCGCTGATGTGCTACGAGAAGGCTGCACAGCTGGGGCATGCCAAATCGATGAACCTGTATGGGCGTTACCTGGAGCAGGGCATCGCCACGGCGCCCAGCCCGGCGCGGGCGGTGCGCTGGTATCGGCGTTCGGCCGAGGCGGGGGATTTTCGCGGGATGTTCAGCCTGGCGCTGGTGCTGGTCGAGCGTGGGCAGTTGGCCGAGGCAGGGCAGTGGCTGGAGCAGGCCCGGGTTGCGGGGAACATGAATTTCCTGCGTGCTGCGTTGGTAACCCTGCAGGGCGCAGGGCCGGTGTTGATGGCCTTTGCGGCGCGGTATGCCGAGGAAATCGATCGGCGCGGAGAGGCCGGTACAGGAGAGCACACATGAAAACGGGGCCTTTCGGCCCCGTTGTGCATTACAGGTAGTAAGCCTTCAGCGGCGGGAAACCGTTGAATTCCACTGCGCTGTAGCTGGTGGTGTAGGCGCCGGTCGACAGCCAGTACAGGCGGTCACCGATGGCCAGGTTCAGCGGCAGCCCGTACTTGTAGTTCTCGTACATGATGTCGGCACTGTCGCAGGTCGGGCCGGCGATGACCACTTCTTCGGCTTCGCCTTTCTTCTCGGTCCAGATCGGGAACTTGATGGCTTCGTCCATGGTTTCGATCAGGCCGGAGAACTTGCCTACGTCGGTGTAGATCCAGCGCTCGACGGCGGTACGCGACTTGCGTGCGACCAGCACCACTTCGCTGACCAGGATGCCGGCGTTGGCGATCAGCGAACGGCCAGGCTCGAGGATGATTTCCGGCAGTTCGTCACCGAAGTCTTCCTTGAGGAAGCGGATGATTTCTTCGGCGTAGGTTTCCAGGCTGTTGGTACGGGTGATGTAGTTGGCCGGGAAGCCACCACCCATGTTGATCAGCTTCAGTTCGATGCCGTCTTCTTCTTTCAGGCGTTCGAAGATTACCTTGACCTTGGCGATGGCGGCGTCCCACACGCTGATGTCGCGTTGCTGCGAACCCACGTGGAAGGAGATACCGTAAGGAACCAGGCCCAGGTCACGGGCGAGGATCAGCAGGTCCATGGCCATGTCGGTCTGGCAGCCGAACTTGCGGGACAGCGGCCAGTCGGCAGTGGTGGAGCCTTCAGTCAGGATACGCACATACACTTTCGAGCCCGGTGCGGCCTTGGCGATGTTGCGCAGGTCGGCTTCCGAGTCGGTGGCGTACAGGCGCACGCCCTTCTCGTAGAAGTAGCGGATGTCCTTGGACTTCTTGATGGTGTTGCCGTAGCTGATACGGTCGGCGCTGACACCGCGGCCCAGTACTTTGTCCAGCTCGTAGATCGAGGCGATGTCGAAGCTCGAACCTTTCTCTTTGAGCAGGTCGATGATTTCCACGGCCGGGTTGGCCTTGACCGCGTAGTAGACCTTGGCGAATTCGAAACCGGCGCGCAGGTCGTCATACGCCTGGCTGATCATCTGGGTGTCGATGAGTACGAACGGGGTTTCCTGCTTGTCAGCGAACGCCTTCATTTTCTGGAAGGTTTCACGCGCGAAATAGTCTTCGACCTGGATCGACATGCTCAGGGACTCCATGGGCAAACTGAAAGATTAAGTGGCTGCAAACTGAACGTCCTCCGTATCCCCACTTTGGTTCGCCTACTCAGTACTTGAGCCGGATGGATCGTTTCCAGCATGGACGTTCGGCGCGCACTTTAGGGCGTGAAGAATGCAGAATCAACAGGCAATCCGGGCGTGATCGACGTGGATCGACGACCAGCCATTTGAATAACCGACTCGTGTGACCGGCTGATGTTCCCTGCGATCTTTCAAGCGTAAAAAATTGTGGAATGGAGCGTGTTGGGCCCTTTGCGGTCAAGCCCGCTCCTACAGGGGATACGCGTTCCATGTGGGAGCGGGCTTGCCCGCGAAAGGGCCGGAGGTGTTCATATTTATGGCCACATTTTCCTGGTACCCCCGTACAGGAAATCGCCCATAAATTTTTTGTTACCGACTGGCGGATTTGCTGCTTTTGATGAGAAACATTACTATTCGCACCCTTATCTGCCTCCCCGATGACCCCCGACCGTGTCCGGACACAAAGGCTTCCTCGACCACTACCATGAGCTGATCGGCACCTGGACGCGCAAGCTGCGCAGTCGTCAGCAGGCCGAGGACCTCACCCATGATGCCTTTGTCCGGGTACTGGAAACCCCGCGCGAGCAGGTGGAGCAGCCACGCGCCTACCTGCATCAGGCTGCGCGCAACATCGCTGTGGATGGCTTCCGTCGCGAGGACCGCCGCCAGGCGCTGGAGCGGGAAGCCTTCGAAGAAGGCGCAATCGGCAGTGGCGACCCGGAAGCCTACGTGCATGCCCTGGAGCTGGCCGACAGCGTCGAGCGGGCCTTGGCCGAGCTGCCACTCAACTGTCGGCAGGTGTTCATCTGGCAGAAGCTCGAAGGCCTGACCCAGGCCGAGATTGCCGAGCGCATGGGGTTGAGCAAGAACATGGTCGAAAAGTATATGATCCGCACGCTCCGGCACCTGCGTGAGCACCTGGATGTGTCGGCATGAAGAGTCAGGAGATCTTTTCGATGGAACAGCACGGTACCGATGCCGTCCGCGAGCAGGCGGCCGCATGGTTCGCCCGCGTGCAGGACGCACCTCGGGATGCCGGGCTGCACAAACAGTTGCGTGCCTGGCTGGCGAGCGACGAGCACCACCGGGAAGAATACGAGCATCTCTGCCGCGTGTGGCAGGCCGCCGACTTCATTCCACGCCAGCGCCTGGAGGCGCTGTGCCAGCCAGACCCGGTACAGCAGCTGCCACGACGGCGTTTCATGCGCCAGGCGTTGGCCGCCAGTGTCGCGGCAGTGGCGCTGGCCCTGGGCTGGGGTGGCTGGCACTACCTGCAACTGAACCATCAGGGCAGCCTGCAGACGGCCTTCAATGAGCGCCGTCAGGTCGAACTGCCGGATGGCTCGCATCTCGACCTCAATGGCAGCACGCAGTTGCAGGTGGAGTTCAGCGCCGGCCAGCGGCACGTGCGCCTGAACGCCGGTGAAGTGATGTTCAGCGTCGCCCATGACAGTAACCGGCCGTTTGTGGTCGACACTGCCCAGGGCAGTGTGATCGTCACAGGTACCCGCTTTGACGTACGCCTGGACCCAGCCAGCACCCGTGTGGCGGTGGAACAGGGGTCGGTGCGGGTGCAGGGCAAGGGCGCCTCGCTGGCGCAACTGACGGCCGGGCAGGGGGCGCATATAGATGAACAGGGCCTGGTCGCCGCACCCTATGCGGTCAATATCGGCGCCATGACCGCATGGCGTCAGGGGAAACTGGTGTTCGACAATGCAATCCTCGCCGAAGTAGTGGCCGAAGCTTCTCGCTACCGTAGCCAGCCATTGCGGGTCGCCCCTGGTAAAGTCGCCCGCCTGCGCCTGTCAGGCACCTTCAGCACCAACGACCCAGACGCTCTGCTGCGGGCCTTGCCGAGCATCCTGCCGGTGGCCATCAAGGCCCATGAAGACGGCTCCAGCGAAATAATCGCCAAATAGATTCAGGTTTTTTTTCACTCGTTCGTCTTCCTCGCCAGCTGCAACTGCCAAGCATTTCCATTTGCACGCGGTTGGCGTTTATTCCGCATTCCAGGATGTTTCGACGACGTGAACAACAACAAACCCTTCCCACGCTTTCGCGCCCTGGCGCTGGCCCTGGCGGTCAGCACTGTGGCCGTTGACAGCCAGGCCGCCGAGGCCGGTAATACCCTCCAGATCCAGGCTCAGCCGTTGGGTTCGGCGCTGAACCAGCTCGGCCAGCAGACCAGCCTGCAGCTGTTTTTCAGCCCCGAGCTGGTCGCCGGTAAACAGGCCCCGGCGGTATCGGGCAACCTGACGCCGGTGCAGGCGCTGCAACAGCTGTTGCAAGGCAGCGGGCTCACCTTCGAGATGTCCCGGGACACCGTTGTGGTGAAGCCTCTGCCGACTACCCTTGACCTGGGCAGCGGCAGCCTGGAGCTGGCACCCACCGATATCAAGGTGGTCGGTGACTGGCTGGGGGATGCCCAGCAGAGCGTGGTACAGAACCACCCCGGGGCACGCACCGTGGTGCGCCGCGAGGCAATGGTGGAAAAGGGTGCAATGAATGTGCGCGACGTGCTGCGTGGCATCCCCGGCGTGCAAGTGCAGGACTCCAACGGAACCGGTGGCAGCGACCTGTCGCTGAACGTGGGCGTGCGTGGCCTTACTTCGCGCCTGTCGCCGCGCTCCACGGTACTGATCGATGGTATCCCGGCCGCCTTCGCGCCGTATGGCCAGCCACAGCTGTCAATGGCACCGATTTCCTCTGGCAACCTCGACAGCATCGACGTCGTGCGCGGTGCCGGTTCGGTGCGCTACGGCCCGCAGAACGTGGGCGGGGTGATCAACTTCGTAACCCGGGCGATTCCGCAAAAGGCCTCGGCAGAGCTGTCCACCACCTTGGAAACCTCCCGGCACGGTGGCTGGAAACACACCGAGTCAGCGTTCGTCGGCGGGACGGCCGACAATGGCATGGGCGTGGCGCTGTTGTACACCGGGGTGAATGGCAACGGTTACCGTGAAAGCAACAACGGCAACGACATCGACGACGTTATCCTCAAGACGCATTGGGCGCCAACCGATGTCGATGAGTTCTGGCTCAACTTCCATTATTACGATGGCCGTGCCGACATGCCGGGTGGCCTGACCCAGGCCCAATACGACAGCAACCCGTACCAGTCGCTGCGCGACTACGACTACTTCGCGGGCCGGCGCAAGGATGTGTCGTTCAAATGGCAGCGGCAGCTCGACGATGCCACCCAGTTCGAAGTGCTGACTTACTACACCGACAGTTTCCGCGGCAGCACCATTGCCTCGCGGGACATGAAGACGTTGTCGTCGTACCCGCGCAACTACCACACCTTTGCCATCGAACCCCGTGTTTCGCGCATCTTCTTTGCCGGCCCAACCACCCAGGAAGTCAGTGTCGGTTACCGTTACCTGAAGGAAGCGATGCGCGAACAGACGACTCGGCTGGCGCTGATCGACAACGTGCCGACGGTGACCCCGACTTCTGACGGCCACGTGTTCCAGGACCGCAGCGGCGGTACTGAAGCCAGCGCCTACTACATCGACGACAAGATCGACGTGGGCAACTGGACCATCACCCCTGGCGTGCGCTTCGAGCACATCAATACCGACTGGCGCGACCGCCCGGTACTGGACGCCAACAACCGCCCGGTAGCCGAGAAGAAGCGCAGCATCACCAGCAACGAGCCTTTGCCGGCACTGAGCGTGATGTACCACGTTTCCGATGCCTGGAAGGTGTTCGCCAACTACGAGACTTCGTTCGGTAGCCTGCAGTACTTCCAGCTGGGCCAGGGCGGTTCTGGCAACAGTACGGCCAATGGCCTGGAGCCGGAGAAGGCCAAGACCTACGAAATCGGTACCCGTTATGACAATGGTGGCTTTGCCGGTGAGCTGACGGCGTTCTACATCGACTTCGATGATGAGCTGCAGTACATCAGCAACGACGTGGGCTGGACCAACCTGGGGGCGACCAGGCACCAGGGTGTCGAGGCCTCGGTGCGCTATGACCTGGCCGGGCTGGACCCGCGCCTGGACGGGCTGTCGGTGAGCGGTGGCTACACCTATACCCGCGCAACCTATGAAGGGGATATCCCGGGATTCAAGGGCCGTGACCTGCCGTTCTATTCACGCCAGGTGGCCACTGCCGGGGTGCGTTACGCGGTCAACCACTGGACCTGGAACCTGGATGCCTACGCCCAATCCAGGCAGCGCGCACCCGGCACCGGAATCAATGCCGATGGCAGTTTCAATGGCGACTACATCACCGAGCCGAGTGCTGACGGGCGGTATGGCGATATTCCGGGCTACGTGACCTGGCATGCCCGTGGCGGTTATGAATTCGGGCCGCAGTTGTCCAACCTGAAGCTGGCGGCGGGGGTGAAGAACCTGTTTGACAAGCAGTATTTCACCCGCTCCAGTGACAACAATGCCGGCCTCTATGTGGGTGAACCACGGACCTTCTATGTGCAGGCCAGTGTAGGGTTTTGATCCGAGGCTGCCAGGCCGCTTTGCAGCCCTTCGCGGGTACCGAGAGCCTCCAGGCCTTCGAGGTTTGGGGGTAGGAGCGGGTTTACCCGCGAAAGGGCCGGGCCTGCTGGCCAATTTCACCAGCCGCTCACCGTTGCCGCCGCTACCGTATTCGCGGGTAAACCCGCTCCTACACATG
>NZ_JBICII010000037.1:0-109429 GCF_043101865.1 Pseudomonas sp. zjy_15 | reverse complement strand
GTTGTGCAAAGCTCCACATCAGTGGAAGACAGGGAATCTTGTTTCGAACTATGCTTTTTCATGGTCTCGCCCTCGCTGCCGTTGGCTTCTTTGAACACCACCGTGGCACTGTGATGCCTCGGCGGGGGCGAGTCCATCGATTACACGCGGCCTGCGCCCAATCGCCGATGTGTGTCCACCCCCGATAGGAGCGGGTTTACCCGCGAATACGGTGGCAGCGGCAACGGTGAACGGCGGGTGGAGATTGGCCAGCAGGGCCGGCCCTTTCGCGGGTGAACCCGCTCCTACACGACGGCCTGCGCCCAATCACCGATGCGAGTCCATACATAGGAGCGGGTTTACCCGCGAATACGGTAGCGGCGGCAACCGTGAACGGCTGGTGGAAATTGGCCAGCAGGGCCGGCCCTTTCGCGGGTAAACCCGCTCCTACGGGCTTTTGCAGGGGTGGCCTTGTGTTGCGTTAGGGCCGCAAAGCGGCCCTCGGGCACCGTTATTCCACCAGTTCGACCAGCACAGTCCCTTCGCTGACCATATCCCCCTCCAGGCAGAACAGCGCCTTCACCGTGCCGGCATGCGGCGCACGAATGCTGTGCTCCATCTTCATGGCCTCCAGTACCACCAGCGCAGTACCGGCTTCCACCACCTGGCCAGGTTCGACCAGCACCCGTACGATACTGCCGTTCATCGGCGCACCCAGCCCACCCTGGTGGCTGTGGCTGGCTTCAGCCTCGGCAATCGGATCGAAGGCTTCGATGGCATGCATTTCGCCATCCCAGTGCAGGTACAGCGTGCCACCCCGACGGATTGCCAGATGCTGGCGACGCACGCCGTTCTGGTCATGCACCAACTGCTCACCTTGTAGCTGCCAGGTGGAAGCAGCGCTGCGTTCCAGGGCCACTGCCTGGTCTTGGCCAGCGCTCACCAGATGCAAGCTGCTGCGTGCCGGCAAGCCCAAGCGCAGGCCGTTACGCCCGCCCCAAGGCGAATGGCGGTCGTCATCGCGCTGATGTGCCCCCTGGCCCTGAAGCCACGCCTCTGCCGCCGCTTCCCAGAAGGCTGCCGGCAATGCTTGCGGCGCAGGCAGCAGAACCGCCTGATGACGCGGAATGAATCCGGTATCCAGTTCCGCCGCAGCAAATGCCGGGTGGGCGAGAATGCGCCGCAGGAAGGCAATGTTGGTCTTCAGCCCGCCAATGGCGAACTCATCGAGCATGGCCAGCAAGCGCAAGCGCGCCTGCTCTCGGTCTTCGCCCCAGGCGATCAGCTTGCCCAGCATCGGGTCGTAGAACGGCGACACCACATCGCCTTCGCTAACCCCGCTGTCCACCCGGCGGCCTTCGCCGGGCGCCGATTCACGGTACAGCGCCAATTTGCCGGTCGCGGGTAAGAAATCGTTGGCCGGGTCTTCGGCATAGAGGCGTACCTCGATGGCATGGCCGATCAGCGGCACCTGTTCCTGTGTGATCGGCAAGGCTTCGCCGCAGGCCACGCGAATTTGCCAGGCAACGAGGTCCAGGCCGGTAATGGCCTCGGTGACCGGGTGTTCCACCTGTAGACGAGTGTTCATCTCCATGAAGAAGAACTCGCCGCGGGCATCGAGCAGAAACTCTACTGTGCCGGCACCCACATAGCCGATGGCTTTCGCCGCGCGCACAGCGGCCTCGCCCATGGCCTGGCGCAGTGCTGACGAGAGGCCGGGGGCCGGGGCTTCTTCGACCACCTTCTGGTGGCGGCGCTGGATCGAGCAGTCGCGCTCGTTGAGGTACAGGCAGTTGCCGTGCTGGTCGGCGAACACCTGAATCTCCACGTGGCGTGGTTTGAGCACGTACTTTTCCACCAGCATGCGCGCATCGCCGAACGACGACTGTGCCTCACGCTGGGCCGAGGCCAGGGCGTCGGCCAGTTGGCTTTCTTCCTCGACCACTTTCATGCCCTTGCCACCGCCACCGGCGCTGGCCTTGAGCAGCACCGGGTAGCCGATGCGTTCGGCCGCGGCGCGGAAGGTGTCCAGGTCCTGGGCCTCGCCGTGGTAGCCCGGCACCAACGGCACGCCGGCCGCTTCCATCAGCGCCTTGGCTGCCGATTTGCTGCCCATGGCGTCGATGGCGCTGGCCGGTGGGCCGAGGAATATCAGCCCGGCCTGCTCGATGGCGCGGGCGAAACCTGCGTTCTCGGACAGAAAGCCATAACCTGGATGGATGGCCTGGGCGCCGCTGGCCTTGGCTGCGGCCAGCAGCTTGTCGACCAGCAGGTAGCTTTCGGCAGCCTTGGTGCCGCCCAGGTCGACGCGGATGTCGGCTTCGCGGCTATGACGGGCGTCACGGTCGGTGGCGCTGTGCACGGCAACGGTGGTCAGGCCCATGGCCTTGGCGGTGCGCATCACCCGGCAGGCGATTTCGCCGCGGTTGGCGACCAGCAGGGTGGTCAAAGCGGGGCGGCTCATGGGCGCGGCTCCTTCTTGTCAACGGTTTGCCAGGCAGGGCGGCGTTTTTCCAGGAAGGCGCGCAGGCCCTCCTGGCCTTCGGCGCTGACGCGGATGCGGGCGATGGCGTTTTCGCAGTAACGGCGCAGGGCCGGGCTGAGTTCGCCGTCATCCACTTCGCGCAGCAGGTCCTTGCTGGCGCGCAACGCTTGCGGGCTGTTCTGCAGCAGGTTGCTTACCCAGGCTTCGACCTGGTCGTCCAGTTCGCTGGCTGGGTACACCTCCGCCAACAGGCCCAGTTCGCGGGCGCGCACGCCAGTGAAGCGTTCGGCGGTGAGGGCGTAGCGGCGCGCGGCTCGCTCGCCAATGGCCTTGACCACGAACGGGCTGATCACCGCCGGGGCCAGGCCGATGCGCACTTCCGACAGACACAGCTGCGCGTCTTCGGCGCCAATGGCCATGTCGCAGCAGCTGATCAGGCCCAGCGCGCCGCCGAAGGCTGCGCCTTGCACCACGGCCAGGGTCGGGGCCTTGAGGCGGTGCAGGGCGTACATCAGCTCACCCAGTTCGTGGGCGTCATCCAGGTTGGTGTTGAAGTCCAGTTGCGCCGACTGCTGCATCCAGGCCAGGTCGGCACCGGCGCTGAAGTGCCGGCCACGGCCGCGCAGCAGCACAAAACGCAGGCTGATGTCTTCGGCCAACTGGTCGATGGCCACGATCAGCTCGCGGATCATCTGCGCGTTGAAGGCGTTGTTCTTGTCCTCGCGGCTTAGCCACAGGGTGGCGAAGCCGCGTGGGTCGCGGATCACTTCGAGGGTGCTGAAATCGCTCATGGGTCACATCCGGAAAATGCCGAAGCGGCTCTGTTCGATCGGCGCGTTCAGCGCGGCAGACAGCGCCAGGCCGAGGACGTCGCGGGTCTGTGCCGGGTCGATGACACCGTCGTCCCACAGCCGGGCGCTGGAATAATAGGGGTGGCCCTGATGCTCGTATTGGTCGAGGATCGGTTGTTTGAGCCTGGCCTCATCCTCGGCACTGAAGGGCTGGCCGCTGCGCTCGTTTTGCTCACGCTTGACCTGGGCCAGCACGCCGGCGGCCTGTTCGGCGCCCATTACGCCAATCCGCGCGTTGGGCCACATCCACAGGAAGCGCGGGTCGTAGGCGCGGCCGCACATGCCGTAGTTGCCGGCACCAAAGCTGCCGCCGATGATCACCGTGAACTTCGGCACCTGGGCGCAGGCCACGGCGGTGACCAGCTTGGCGCCGTGCTTGGCGATGCCGCCTTCTTCGTACTTCTTGCCGACCATGAAACCGGTGATGTTCTGCAGGAACAGCAGCGGGATGCCGCGCTGGCAGGCCAGTTCGATGAAATGCGCACCTTTTTGCGCGGCTTCGGCGAACAGGATGCCGTTGTTGGCCAGGATGGCCACCGGGTAGCCGTGCAAATGGGCGAAGCCGCACACCAGGGTGGTGCCGAACAGCGCCTTGAATTCATCGAACACCGAGCCATCGACCAGGCGGGCGATCACTTCGCGCACATCGAACGGCTGCTTGGCATCCGCCGGTACCACGCCGTACAGCTCGTCGGCGGCATACAGCGGCGCCACTGGGGCCAACCGCTGCAGCTTGCCGAGCTTGTGCCAGTTGAGGTTGGCCACACTGCGTCGCGCGATGGCCAGGGCGTGTTCGTCGTTGTCGGCATAATGGTCGGCGACGCCACTGGTGCGGCAGTGCACATCGGCGCCGCCGAGGTCTTCGGCGCTGACCACTTCACCGGTGGCGGCTTTTACCAGCGGCGGCCCGGCGAGGAAGATGGTCGCCTGCTGGCGGACCATGATCGCTTCGTCGGCCATGGCCGGCACGTACGCGCCGCCAGCGGTGCACGAGCCCATCACCACGGCGATCTGCGGGATGCCTTGTGCGCTCATGTTGGCCTGGTTGAAGAAGATGCGCCCGAAGTGCTCGCGGTCGGGGAACACTTCGTCCTGGCGTGGCAAGTTGGCGCCGCCGGAGTCCACCAGATAGATGCACGGCAGGCGGTTCTGCTGGGCGATGGTTTGTGCACGCAGGTGCTTCTTCACCGTCAGCGGGTAGTACGAACCGCCTTTTACCGTGGCGTCGTTGGCCACGATCATGCATTCGACGCCCTCGACTCGGCCGATGCCGGCAATCACGCCCGCAGCCGGCACGTCCTCGCCATACACCTCATGGGCGGCCAACTGGCCGATCTCGAGGAACGGCGAGCCTGGGTCCAGCAGGCGGTCGATACGCTCGCGTGGCAGCAGTTTGCCACGTGAGGTATGCCGTTCCTGGGCCTTGGGCCCGCCGCCCTGGGCAACCTGGGCGAGCAGGCCGCGCAGGGCCTGGACCTGTTCGAGCATGGCCGCGCTGTTGATGGCAAATTCTGCCGAACGCGGGTTGATCTGGGTGTGCAAGGTAGCCATGTGCGCCCGTCCCTTATGTTCAGCGGGTTTCGTTGAACAGTTCGCGGCCGATCAGCATCCGGCGGATTTCGCTGGTGCCGGCACCGATTTCGTACAGCTTGGCGTCGCGCAACAGGCGGCCAGCCGGGAATTCGTTGATATAGCCGTTGCCGCCAAGAATCTGGATCGCCTCCAGGGCCATTTGCGTGGCACGCTCGGCGGTGTACAGGATCACGCCGGCAGCGTCCTTGCGGGTGGTCTCGCCGCGGTCGCACGCCTGGGCCACGGCATACAGGTAGGCGCGGCTGGCATTGAGCTGGGTGTACATGTCGGCAATCTTGCCCTGGATCAGCTGGAACTCGCCGATGCTCTGGCCGAATTGCTTGCGGTCATGGATATACGGCACCACCAGGTCCATGCAGCTTTGCATGATGCCGGTCGGGCCGCCGGACAGCACCACACGTTCGTAGTCCAGGCCGCTCATAAGGACGCGCACGCCGCCGTTGAGCTGGCCCAGAATGTTCTCTGCCGGCACTTCCACGCCATCGAAGAACAGCTCGCAGGTGTTGGACCCGCGCATGCCCAGCTTGTCGAACTTGTTGCTGCGGCTGAAGCCTTTCCAGTCTCGCTCGACGATGAACGCGGTGATGCCGTGCGCACCCTTGTCCAGGTCGGTCTTGGCGTAAATCACGTAGGTGTTGGCGTCGGGACCGTTGGTGATCCAGGTCTTGCTGCCGTTGAGCACGTAGTGATCGCCGCGTTTTTCTGCGCGCAGCTTCATCGACACCACGTCGGAGCCGGCATTGGGCTCGCTCATGGCCAAGGCGCCGATGTGTTCGCCGCTGATCAGTTTGGGCAGGTACTTGAGCTTCTGCTCGTGGGTGCCGTTGCGGTTGATCTGGTTGACGCACAGGTTGGAGTGGGCGCCGTAGGACAGCGCCACCGACGCTGAGCCACGGCTGATTTCTTCCATCGACACCACGTGGGCCAGGTAGCCCAGGCCAGCGCCGCCGTACTCTTCTGGTACGGTGATGCCCAGCAGGCCCATGTCACCGAACTTGCGCCACATGTCGGCGGGGAACAGGTTGTCGTGATCGATCTGTGCGGCGCGCGGGGCCAGTTCGGCGGCGACGAAAGTGCGGACCTGGTCACGGAGCATGTCGATGGTTTCGCCCAGGGCGAAGTTCAGGGAGGGGTAATGCATGCTGGGGCACCTTCTTGTTCTTGAAATTGGGTTACACCATAGCTTGGGATCCAGCCCCGCCCCCTGTGGGAGCGGGCATGCCCGCGAATACGTCAGCAGGGTCACCGTCATTACCTGATCGGTCGCATTCGCGGGCAAGCCCGCTCCCACAGGGGGCGGCGTGGCGCCTCAAGTGGGTGTCGTTCATCACCTTTACGTTAACGTAAACCTGCAAGTAGGCACTGTCAATCCACTTGTCACCTTTACGTAAACGTAAATCTGCGCCAGAGTATTCCCGCTTGCTTCAGCCGTGCCCAAAACAACCACAAGAAGGGACACCCATGAGTCAACCAAGCTATACCCGCGGTCGCCAGGACCGACCCTTGCTGACCCAGACCATCGGCCAGGCCTTCGATGCCACCGTAGCCCGCTGTTCCGACAGCGAGGCCTTGGTGTCCCGCCACCAGGGCCTGCGTTACAGCTGGCGGCAGTTGGCCGAACAGGTCGAAATACACGCCCGCGCCCTGATTGCTCTGGGCGTGAACACCGGTGATCGTGTTGGCATCTGGTCGCCCAACTGCGCCCAGTGGTGCATCTTGCAGCTGGCCAGTGCCAAGGTCGGCGCCATCCTGGTCAACATCAACCCGGCCTACCGTGTGGGTGAGCTGGAATATGTGTTGCGCCAGTCTGGCTGCCACTGGCTGGTCTGCGCTGAAGCCTTCAAGACGTCTGATTACCACGCCATGCTGCAGGAGCTGGTGCCTGAACTGGCCAGCACCCGGCCTGGTGAGCTGGCCAGTGAATGCCTGCCCGAGTTGCGTGGCGTCATCAGCCTGGCCGCCAACCCGCCTGCCGGCTTCCTGCCCTGGCACGCATTGGCCGAGCGGGCAGGGCAGACGTCTGTCGAGGCTTGCACAGCCCGTCAGCAAAGCCTGCAATTCGACCAGCCGGTAAACATCCAGTACACCTCCGGCACCACCGGTGCGCCCAAAGGTGCCACGCTCAGTCACTACAACATCCTCAACAACGGTTTCATGGTGGGTGAAAGCCTTGGCCTGACGGCCCGCGACCGTATGGTGATCCCGGTGCCGCTATACCATTGCTTCGGCATGGTCATGGCCAACCTCGGCTGCATCACCCACGGCAGTACCATGATCTACCCCAGCGACGCTTTTGACGCCGAACTGACCTTGCGCGCCGTGGCCGAAGAGCGCGCCACTATCCTCTATGGTGTGCCGACCATGTTCATCGCCATGCTCGACCACCCGTCGCGTGCTCACATGGACCTGTCGACCCTGCGCAGCGGCATCATGGCCGGCGCCACCTGCCCGATCGAGGTGATGCGCCGGGTCATCGACCAGATGCACATGGCAGAAGTGCAGATCGCCTACGGCATGACCGAAACCAGCCCGGTGTCGCTGCAGACCGGCCCGGACGACGATCTGGAACTGCGCGTGACCACCGTCGGCCGCACCCAGCCGCAGCTTGAGAACAAACTGCTGGACGCCGATGGCTGCATCGTCCCGCGCGGAGAGATTGGCGAACTGTGCACCCGCGGTTACAGCGTGATGCTTGGCTACTGGGACAACCCCCAGGCCACGGCGGATGCCATCGACCCGGCCGGCTGGATGCATTCGGGTGACCTGGCGGTGATGGACGAGCAGGGCTATGTGCGCATCGTCGGGCGCAACAAGGACATGATCATTCGCGGCGGCGAGAACATTTACCCGCGTGAGCTGGAAGAGTTTTTCTACACCCACCCGGCGGTGGCCGATGCGCAGGTGATTGGCATTCCGTGCAGCCGCTATGGCGAAGAGATCGTCGCCTGGATCAAGCTGCACCCTGGGCATAGCGCCACGGCCGAGGAGCTGCAGGGCTGGTGCAAGGCACGCATCGCACACTTCAAAGTGCCGCGGTATATCCGTTTTGTCGACGAGTACCCGATGACGGTGACAGGGAAGGTGCAAAAGTTCCGCATGCGTGAGATCAGTGTGGCGGAGATTGCGGCTGCATCTGCGGGTTGATGTGCGGGCGCGGCCGGCCTCTTCGCGGGTAAACCCGCTCCTACCAGGGACAGCGCCGCATTCAAGGCCGGCACGGTCGCTGGTAGGAGCGGGTTTACCCGCGAAGAGGCCGGCCCGATCAATGCAAGATCTTCACCTTGCCAAGCACCCGGTCATCCTCAACCTTTCAATGGAGCAGAGGAGATCAGCTGTTCATGCCGGTGCCGTGGTCTACCCTTAAGCCTTCACCGGTGGCTCCTGGCTCGGCGGGTCGCCCACTGTCGGCGGCACGGTCGGCTTGATCGGCAGCTCGTCCGGCTCTTCTTCCGGTACGGGTGGCGGCAAGCTCGGGTCGTCGATATTGGGATCGGGTGTCTCCGGTGGAATGGGAATGTTCATGGCCTGACCTCGCGTGGGTGGGTGAAGAGGTGCTGTAGGCTCTGACCGCTGGCAGCTGCCGTTCGCTCAATTATTTTGAACCCCCCGCCTGTGCCCGGCTCTGAACCCTTACCGCCACCAGCCTGAGGGAGCAAGGTCGATGTCACGAAACGAGCCCTTTGAAAGCGTGCCCATGGCGAACGATCACCCGGACCAGCCCATCAGCCTGTCCCAGGCGCTGCTGGCGCCGCGTATCGTGATTGAAGACACCCAACCCGTGCTCGACGCCGGCAGCTTCGCCGCCAAGGCCGTCAGTGGCCAGCCAGTGGCAGTCAGCACCAAGGCCTACAGCGACGGCCACGACCGCCTGGCGGTGATGCTCAACTGGCGCCAGGCGCACAGCAGGCGCTGGCATTGCGTGCCGATGCAGTCGGCGGGCAACGACCTGTGGCAGGCCGAATTCACCCCCACCGAGCTGGGCCCGCACCGGTTCAGTATCGAGGCCTGGATCGACCCGTTTGCCACCTATTGCCACGACCTGGAGAAGAAGTACCACGCCGGCGTCGAGGTAAAACTGGAATTGGAAGAAGGCCGTTTGATGCTCGGCACAGGCATCGAGCTGTGCAGCGGTGCCCTGCGCGAGGCGCTAGAGGCCTTGCAGCAGCGCCTGCCCACGCTCAGCACCGATGACCAGGTGGCCTTGTTTCTCGACCCGACCACCGCCCGCCTGATGGGCGAGGCCGAACACCGCAGCTACCTGACCCGCAGCCCTGATTTCCCCCTTGATGTCGACCGCCCGGCCGCATTGTTCGCCAGCTGGTACGAGCTGTTCCCGCGCTCGGTTACCGACGACCCGCAGCGTCACGGCACCTTCAACGACGTGCACGAACGGCTGCCGATGATCCGCGACATGGGCTTCGACGTACTGTACTTCCCGCCCATCCACCCCATCGGCATGCAACATCGCAAGGGCCGCAACAACGCCCTCAAGGCCGAGCCGGGCGACCCGGGTAGCCCGTATGCCATCGGCAGCCCGGAGGGCGGCCATGAGGCCATCCACCCGCAACTGGGCAGCCGCGATGACTTCCGCCGTCTGGTGGCTGCGGCTGCGGAACACGGCCTGGAAATCGCCCTCGATTTCGCCATCCAGTGCTCCCAGGACCACCCTTGGCTCAAGGAGCACCCGGGCTGGTTCAGCTGGCGCCCGGACGGCACCATCCGCTACGCCGAAAACCCGCCGAAAAAGTACCAGGACATCGTCAACGTCGATTTCTACGCCCCAGAGGCCGTGCCCTCGCTGTGGCTGGCCCTGCGCGATGTGGTGGTCGGCTGGGTCGAGGAGGGCGTGAAGACCTTCCGCGTCGACAACCCGCACACCAAGCCGCTGCCGTTCTGGCAATGGCTGATCGGCAATGTGCGCAGCCAGCACCCCGACGTCATCTTCCTCGCCGAAGCCTTTACCAAGCCGGCGATGATGGCGCGCCTGGGCAAGGTCGGCTACGCACAGAGCTATACCTATTTCACCTGGCGCAACCACAAGCAGGAGCTGCGCGAATATTTCGAGCAGCTCAACCAGCCGCCTTGGAGCCAGTGCTACCGGCCCAACTTCTTCGTCAATACACCGGATATCAACCCGTTTTTCCTGCACACCTCAGGCCGCGCAGGGTTCCTTATCCGTGCGGCGCTGGCGACCATGGGCTCAGGCTTGTGGGGCATGTATTCGGGCTTCGAGCTGTGCGAGGGCACGCCGTTGCCGGGCAAGGAGGAATATCTGGATTCGGAGAAGTACGAAATCCGCCCACGTGATTTCACCCAGCCCGGCAACATCATTGCCGAGATCGCCCAGCTCAACCGCATCCGCCGGCAGAACCGTGCCTTGCAAACCCACCTGGGTGTGGCCTTCTTCAATTGCTGGAACGACAACATTCTGTATTTCGCCAAGCGTACGCCTGAGCGTGACAACTACATCCTGGTGGCCATCAGCCTCGACCCGCACAACGCCCAGGAGGCGCATTTCGAGTTGCCACTGTGGGAGCTGGGGCTGGACGACAACGCCGAAACCCAGGGTGAAGACCTGATGAACGGCCACCGCTGGTCGTGGTACGGCAAGACCCAATGGATGCGCATAGAGCCCTGGCACCTGCCGTTCGGCATCTGGCGCATCGAGAAAGCCGGGTAAAACCGGTCTGTAGCCTTTTCCCCTGTGGGAGCGGGCACGCCCGCGAACACCGGCAGAGCCGGTGCCAAGCACCGCGGTGGCTGATTCGCGGGCACGCCCGCTCCCACAGCGATGGTGCAAGAAGGGGCAAACATGCAATTGAAAGGAGTCGCACATGGCCAAGCGTTCCCGCCCGGCAGCCTTCATCGACGACCCGCTGTGGTACAAGGACGCCGTCATCTACCAGCTGCACATCAAGTCGTTCTTCGACTCGAACAACGACGGCATCGGCGACTTCGCCGGCCTGATCAGCAAGCTCGACTACATCGCCGAACTGGGCGTCAACACCCTGTGGCTGCTGCCGTTCTATCCCTCGCCACGCCGTGACGACGGCTACGACATCGCCGAATACAAGGGCGTGCACCCCGACTACGGCAGCATGGCCGACGCCCGCCGTTTCATCGCCGAGGCCCACAAGCGCGGCCTGCGGGTGATCACCGAGCTGGTCATCAACCACACCAGCGACCAGCACCCGTGGTTCCAGCGCGCCCGCCACGCCAAGCGCGGCAGCAAGGCGCGTGAGTTCTACGTGTGGTCGGACGATGACCAGAAGTATGACGGTACGCGCATCATCTTCCTCGACACCGAAAAGTCCAACTGGACCTGGGACCCGGTCGCCGGCCAGTACTTCTGGCACCGGTTCTATTCCCACCAGCCGGACCTCAATTTCGACAACCCGCAGGTGCTCAAGGCGGTGATCGGCGTCATGCGCTTCTGGCTCGACCTGGGTGTAGATGGCCTGCGGCTGGACGCGATCCCTTACCTGATCGAACGCGACGGCACCAACAACGAAAACCTCGCCGAAACCCACGACGTGCTCAAGGCGATCCGCGCCGAGATCGACGCCAACTACCCCGATCGCATGCTGCTGGCCGAAGCCAACCAGTGGCCGGAAGACACGCGCCCGTACTTCGGTGAAGGCGACGGCGACGAATGCCATATGGCCTTCCACTTTCCGTTGATGCCGCGCATGTACATGGCCCTGGCCATGGAAGACCGCTTCCCGATCACCGATATCCTGCGCCAGACCCCGGAAATTCCGGCCAACTGCCAGTGGGCGATCTTTTTGCGCAACCATGATGAACTGACCCTGGAAATGGTCACCGACCGCGAGCGCGACTACCTGTGGAACTACTATGCCGAAGACCGCCGCGCGCGCATCAACCTGGGCATTCGCCGGCGCCTGGCGCCCCTGCTGCAGCGTGACCGGCGGCGCATAGAGCTGCTGACCAGCCTGCTATTGTCGATGCCCGGCACGCCAACCCTGTATTACGGCGACGAACTGGGTATGGGCGACAATATCTATCTGGGGGACCGCGATGGCGTTCGCACACCCATGCAGTGGTCGCCAGACCGCAACGGCGGTTTTTCCCGCGCTGACCCGCAGCGCCTGGTGCTGCCGCCGATCATGGACCCGCTCTACGGTTACCAGACCGTCAACGTCGAGGCGCAAAGCCACGACCCGCATTCGCTGCTGAACTGGACCCGGCGCATGCTGGCGGTGCGCAAGCAGCAGAAGGCCTTTGGCCGCGGCAGCCTGCGCACCCTTACGCCCAGCAACCGGCGCATCCTTGCCTATATCCGCGAGTACACCGATGCCGACGGCAATACCGAGGTCATCCTCTGCGTGGCCAACGTGTCCCGCGCCGCTCAGGCTGCCGAACTCGAATTGTCACAATACGCCGACAAAGTACCGGTGGAGATGCTTGGCGGCAGCGCGTTCCCGCCAATCGGCCAACTGCCGTTTCTGTTGACATTGCCACCTTATGCCTTCTACTGGTTCCTGCTGGCCAGCCGCGATCGCATGCCCAGCTGGCACATCCAGCCCACCGAGGGGTTACCCGAATTGACCACATTGGTACTGCGCAAGCGCATGGAAGAGCTGCTGCAAGCCCCGGCAAGCGATACGCTGCAAAGCACCATCCTGCCGCAGTACCTGCCCAAACGCCGTTGGTTCGCCGGCAAGGAAGGGCCGATCGATGCCGTGCGCCTGTGTTACGGCGTGCGTTTCGGTACCGCCACCACGCCGGTGTTGCTCAGCGAAATCGAAGTCCTCAGCGACGGCACGGCCACCCGCTACCAATTGCCGTTCGGCCTGCTGCGTGAGGAACAGATCCATACCGCGCTGCCGCAGCAGCTGGCGTTGTCGCGGGTGCGCCGTGCCCATCAGGTTGGCTTGATCACAGACGCCTTCGTCCTCGAACCGTTCATTCACGCGGTGATGCAAGCCTGCCAGGATGGCCTGCGCGTGCCGTGTGGCGACGGTGAGGGTGAATTGCGCTTCGAATGCACAGAGCCGCTGGCCGGCCTGGCGCTCGACGACGAGAGCGAAGTGCGCTACCTCAGTGCCGAGCAGTCCAACAGCTCGGTGGTCATCGGCGACCGCGTGGTGCTCAAACTGATCCGCCGGGTCAATCCGGGTATCCATCCAGAGCTGGAAATGAGCGCCTACCTGACCGCCGCCGGCTTTGCCAATATCTCGCCGCTGCTGGCCTGGGTCAGCCGGGTGGACGAGCAACACGCGCCGCACCTGCTGATGATTGCCCAGGGTTACCTGAGTAACCAGGGCGATGCCTGGGGCTGGACCCAGAACACCCTTGAACGGGCCATCCGCGACCAGATGGAGCCCACCCGCAACGACGGCGAGGCGCACACTGACGCATTGGCCGAGCTCAGCGGCTTTGCGGCCTTGCTTGGCCAGCGCCTGGGCGAGATGCACCTGCTGCTGGCTGCACCCACCGAAGACCCGGCCTTCCAGCCGCGCCCCAGCGATGCACAGGACAGCGAGCGCTGGCGTGCACAGATCAGCACCGAACTGATCCACGCCCTCGACCTGCTGGCCCAGCACCGCGACACGCTGGACAGCGATAGCCAGGCCTTGGTCGACGACCTGCAGCAACAGCGTGACGGCCTGGCGCAGCACATCGACAAGCTGACCGAGCAGGCTCAGGGTGGCCTGCTGATGCGTGTGCACGGCGACCTGCACCTGGGTCAGGTGTTGGTGGTGCAGGGTGATGCCTACCTCATCGATTTTGAAGGCGAACCCGCCCGGCCACTTGAAGAGCGCCGGGCAAAACACAGCCCCTACAAGGATGTCAGCGGCGTGCTGCGATCCTTCGACTATGCTGCTGCGATGATCTTGCGCAGCGCGTCTGCGGTGGACCTTTCCGAGCCGGCGCGGCAAGCCCGGCAGCGGGTTGCCCGGCAGTACCTGCACCAGTCCCGGCATGCCTTTGTCGAAGCCTATGGCCTGGCCACCGCCGCCATGCCTCACGCCTGGCAGCACGCCGAGGGCGAGCGCGCGGCACTGGAGCTGTTCTGCCTGGAAAAAGCCGCCTACGAGATCACATACGAAGCCGAAAACCGTCCGAGCTGGCTGGCCGTGCCTTTGCATGGTCTGCATGGACTGATCAGTACCTGGGGAGAGTCAGAATGAACGTTACAACGCGTGAAAACGGTGGCCTTCGGCAACGGGACCTCGACGCCCTGGCCCGCGCCGAGCACGCCGATCCCTTTGCGGTACTCGGCCCCCACGGCGATGGCGCAGGTGGGCAGGTGGTCCGCGCCTTTTTGCCCAATGCCCTGAAAGTGCGCGTCCAGGCCCGGGATGACGGGCGGGTACTTGCCGAAATGGAGCAGGGCAGCCTGCCCGGGTTGTTCAGCGCGCACCTCGATGAGGCACAGCCCTACCAGCTTCATATCGTCTGGGCCGGTGGCGAACAGGTTACCGAAGACCCCTACAGCTTCGGCCCGCAATTGGGTGACATGGACCTTCACTTGTTCGCGGAAGGCAATCATCGCGATTTGTCCGGGCGTTTCGGTGCCCAGCCGACTCAGGTCGATGGCATCGACGGCGTGTGTTTCTCGGTCTGGGCGCCGAATGCCCGGCGGGTGTCGGTGGTGGGTGATTTCAACAACTGGGACGGCCGCCGCCACCCCATGCGCCTGCGCCACGGCGCCGGGGTCTGGGAGCTGTTCATTCCGCGTCTGGGCGTGGGCGAAACCTACAAGTTCGAAGTGCTCGGCAAGGACGGCATACTGCCGTTGAAGGCCGACCCGCTGGCCCGTGCCACCGAGCTGCCACCGAGCACGGCGTCCAAGGTTGCCGGTGAACTCAGCCACGCCTGGCAGGACCATGACTGGATGGCGCAGCGCGCCCAGCGCCATGCCTACAACGCACCATTGTCGATCTACGAGCTGCACCCAGGGTCATGGCGCTGCGAGCTGGACGAAGCGGGGGAAATCGGCCGTTTCTACAATTGGCGCGAACTGGCCGAGCGGCTGGTGCCCTACGTGCAGGAACTGGGCTTTACCCACATCGAACTGCTGCCGATCATGGAACACCCGTTCGGCGGCTCCTGGGGCTATCAGCCACTGTCGATGTTCGCGCCCACCTCGCGCTACGGCAGTGCCGAAGATTTCGCCGCGTTCATCGACGCCTGCCACCAGGGAGGCATTGGTGTGCTGCTGGACTGGGTGCCAGCGCATTTCCCCACCGACGAACACGGCCTGGCTCGCTTTGACGGCACGGCCCTGTACGAATACGACAACCCACTGGAAGGCTACCACCAGGACTGGAACACGCTGATCTACAACCTCGGCCGCAACGAAGTACGCGGCTTCATGATGGCCTCGGCGCTGCACTGGCTCAAGCACTTCCATATCGACGGCCTGCGCGTCGATGCGGTGGCCTCGATGCTGTACCGCGACTACTCGCGCAAGGCGGGCGAATGGGTACCCAACCGCCACGGCGGGCGCGAGAACCTGGAAGCCATCGACTTCATCCGCCACCTCAACGGCGTGGCTGCCCACGAAGCCCCGGGCGCGCTGATCATCGCCGAAGAGTCCACCGCCTGGCCCGGGGTCAGCCAGCCTACCCAACAGGGCGGCCTGGGTTTTGCCTACAAGTGGAACATGGGCTGGATGCACGACACCCTGCACTATATCCAGAACGACCCGGTGCATCGCACCTACCACCACAACGAGATGAGCTTCGGGCTGATCTATGCCTATTCCGAGCACTTCATCCTGCCCATCTCCCATGATGAAGTGGTACACGGCAAGCACTCGCTGATCGACAAGATGCCCGGCGACCGCTGGCAGAAGTTCGCCAACCTGCGCGCCTACCTCACCTTCATGTGGGCGCACCCGGGCAAGAAGCTGCTGTTCATGGGCTGCGAGTTCGGCCAGTGGCGTGAGTGGAACCACGACAGCGAACTGGACTGGTACCTGCTGCAGTATCCCGAGCACCAGGGTGTGCAGCGCCTGGTGGGCGACCTCAACCGCCTGTACCGCGAAGAGCCGGCGCTGCACGAGCAGGATTGCCAGCCGCAGGGCTTCCAGTGGCTGATCGGTGACGACGCGCAGAACAGCGTGTACGCCTGGCTGCGCTGGAGCAGCAGCGGCGAGCCGGTGCTGGTGGTGGCCAACTTCACCCCGGTACCCCGTGAGGGTTACCGCATTGGCGTGCCGTTCGGCGAGCGTTGGCAAGAGCTGCTGAACAGCGATGCCGAGCTGTATGCCGGGTCGAACGTGGGCAATTTGGGGGCAGTGGCCAGTGAGGCAGTGGCCAGCCATGGGCAGCCATTGTCGTTGGCCTTGAACCTGCCGCCGCTGGGGGTGTTGATCATGAAGCCCGCCTGACCGGTTGACCGCACTGGCCCTTTCGCCTGGAGCGGGTTTGCCCGCGAATCCGGTAGCGGCGGCAACCGTGAATGGGCTTTGGAAATTGGCCGGCAGGCCCGGCCCTTTCGCGGGTGAACCCGCTCCTACAACGGCCTGTGCCGAGCCACCGATGCGTGTGCACCCCCGATCAGTGTGTAGGAGCGGGTTACCCGCGAAGGGGCCGGCCTGCCTACCACCGCATCCGCACCCCAAGGCTGCCGATCAGCCCGTTCAGGTCATTGTCGTCCACATCATTGCTGTAATCGGCGCTGACGAACAAAGCCACCGAAGGCGTCACCCGCGCCACCAGGCCCAAGCCCAACTCCACCGTGGTCGAATAGCGCGAGCTGGAAATCTTGTCGACCTGGTCCAGCTTCACCTCATCGGCATTGCTGAAGTCATACCACACGTTGGTGCGCACATAGGGTTCGATGGGCATGCCGCGCACTTCGTAGCGCCCGGACAACTTGGCACCGACCCGGCCGCTCCAGCTCGGCTGGCTATCGAAGGCTTGCAAGGTCTCCTCCTGCACCTGGCTGCCAGGGAAGAATTGCTGGTTGATCAACTGTGCCTGGGGCTCGATGACCCAGTTGCCCCCCAGGCGGATCGGGTAACCGCCCTCAACCGAGAAGGTCATTGCGTGGCCACTGTCGTCCAGGCGCTGGCCGTTTTCGCCACGGCCCATCACGTCGATCCGCGATCCCATCGCCACGGCATCCAGGTGCCAACCCTGTTCATGGGTCATGCTCCAGTACACCCCCAGGCTTTCCCCGCTCAGGTTCACCGCTTTGCGCTGTTTGTCGCCCAGCAAAGGACGCGTGCCCTTGAAGCTGCTTTGCAGGTTGTTGTGCCCCACGAAAATCCCCGCGCGGTGCACATTGCCCGCTGCCGTTTCACGCACGAACAGGTCCGGGCCGATCATCAGTTGCTGGCTGGGCGCCTCCAGTTGTGCCGGGGGCAGCGCGCGGTTGCGGGCACTGGTGGGGAAGAACTGCGCCCACTGACTGGCAACCAGGTCGGGTGCCGCCTGCCGGTGGCGTTCGCTCATCTGCTGCGAAAACGTATTGAGGGTACCGAGGCTCAACCCACCGGCACTGAGCGGGTCGAGTGACAGTTGCGCCGCCACGGGCTGCTGCAGAAAGCCGGGGGAGGTGGGGTCACCCTGCAGTTCGTACGCGATCGTTTCCACCGGGGTTGCCAGAAGCAGCGACGTGGAAACCGCGTAGAAAATGCTGTCGAAGCGCAAGGGGTTCGAGGTGCTTTTCATGGCGGATCTCCTTTGTTTTTGTGGTGCAGCCCGAGAACCTGGCCTGTTGTCACGAGCTGTACGGCAAAAACAGTGGGCGACCCAAACCAGCACGCCGGTAATCGCAAGCGCGCACGAAGGCGCGAGCTAGAGGCCCGGCTCAAGATTTTTACAGCTTGGTATTGTTCAGCTAAGGAGAGGTCACCGCTTGCGTCAAGAAAGCGTGAATCATCTGTTCAATGTGCGTTGTGACGCTTAACTCATTGTTTTTTTGAGTAAAGTTTCCGGGTATAGCGGGGTTCGCTATTTGCCGTGCCGTGGCTATGAAGAATGATTGCTAAAGCCGCACTTCTACCGCCAGTGGCAGGTGATCTGACAGGTGCGACCAAGGTTTGTGCCCCAGAATCCGTGGCCCATGGCTTTCGGCGTTACGCAGGTAAATGCGGTCCAGGCGCAGCAATGGCAGGCGGGCAGGGTAGGTGCGGGCGAGGTGGCCATGGTGGCGCTCGAAGGCTTCGTGCAAGTCACGTTGCAGGCCAAGGGTGCGGTTGCCGTGGCTTTTCCAGTCGTTGAAGTCGCCGGCGATGATCACCGGGGCGTTGCCGGGCAGGGAGTCCAGCAGTTTACGCAGCAACTGCAGTTGCTTCTGCCGGTGGCTTTCCAGCAACGACAGGTGCACGCAGACCGCATGCACCTGGCCTTGCCCCGGCACCTCCAGCACACAGTGCAGCAGGCCGCGGCGTTCGGGGCCGGTGATCGACACGTCAAGGTTGCGGTGCTCGATGATCGGGTATTTGGACAGCAACGCATTGCCGTGGTGGCCGTCAGGGTAGACCGCGTTGCGACCATAGGCGAAGTCGCTCCACATGCTGTCGGCGAGGAATTCGTACTGCGAGGTCTGCGGCCAGCCGGGGTAGCGCGCCGCGTGGCGATCGTGGCTGCCGAGCACTTCCTGAAGGAAGACAATGTCGGCCTGTGTGCTGCGCACGGCCTCGCGCAGCTCCGGCAAGATAAAGCGCCGGTTGAAGGCGGTGAAACCCTTGTGGGTGTTCACCGTCAGTACCCGCAGGCGTTTCACGGCCGGGGCCTGGCTGACGCTGGCGAAACCATTACTGCCGGCTTCGAGGTTCACAATTCCTCCTGAAGTTAACCCTGCCTCACTGTCGCCGCCAGACCCTGTGGAGGCCAATACACCGTTCCCACCGGGTTTGGCGTGGCGATTACAACGTAGGACCTGCCAGGGCTATCACTGTTCACTCCTCGTCGTACTGCAACACCATCAGCAGCATCGACCGACCCTTCACCTCGAAGGTACTGTCGAACTGCAAATGCTGCCCCTTGCGCAACTCTGGCCGGTCGGTATCGACCAGGCAGCTCCAGTAATCGCCTTCAGGCACGGCCGGCAGCTTGAATGGCACGATGTCATGGTGGGCATTGACGATCAGCAGCACGGTGGCCTCGGCACCTGGCCGGGCGATACCGCTGACCTGCGCTCGGCCATCTATCAACATGCCCAGGCAGCGCCCGTGCGGGTCTTCCCATTGCTCAACGCTCATCTCGCTGCCATCGGGTGCCAGCCAAGTCACGTCCTTGACCCCAATTGCCTCATTGTAGTCACCCACCAGAAAGCGTGAGCGGCGCAGCACCGGGTAGGCCAGGCGCAGACGCGTCAGGCGCTTGACGAAGGCCAGCAGCTCTTCGCCTTCCTGGTCCAGGTCCCAGTTCACCCAGCCGATCTCGCTGTCCTGGCAGTAGGCGTTGTTGTTGCCGTGCTGGGTGCGGCTGAACTCGTCGCCGGCAACGATCATTGGCGTGCCCTGCGCCAACAGCAGGGTGGCAAAGTAGTTGCGCATCTGGCGCATGCGCAGGGCATTGATCCCCGGGTCGTCGGTCGGCCCTTCGACGCCGCAGTTCCAGGACAGGTTGTTGTCGGTGCCGTCCTGGTTGTTTTCGTCGTTGTCTTCATTGTGCTTGTGGTTGTAGGACACCAGATCGCGCAGGGTGAAACCATCGTGGGCGGTGATGAAGTTGACCGAGGAATAGGGGCGGCGCCCGCGGTTGTTGAACATGTCGCCCGAGGCGGTCAAGCGCGCGGCAAAATCGGCCAGCTGGCCTTCGTCGCCTTTCCAGAAAGCGCGTGCGGTATCGCGGAAGCGGTCGTTCCATTCCGCCCAGCCCGGGGCAAAGTTGCCCACCTGGTAGCCGCCGGGGCCGCAATCCCACGGTTCGGCAATCAGCTTGACCTGGCTCAGCATCGGGTCCTGGCGGCAGGCGACCAGGAAGCCATGACGCTCGCTGTAGCCATCGTGGTAACGGCCAAGGATGGTCGCCAGGTCGAAGCGAAAGCCGTCCACGTGCATTTCGCCGGCCCAGTAGCGAAGCGAATCGGTGACCAACTGCAGCACGCAGGGGTGGCTCAGGTCCAGGGTGTTGCCGGTGCCCGAGTCGTTGATGTAGTAGCGCTTGTCGTCCGGCATCAGGCGATAATACGAGGCGTTGTCGATGCCGCGCATCGACAGGGTCGGGCCGCGTTCGTTGCCTTCGGCGGTGTGGTTGTAGACCACGTCCAGGATCACCTCCAGCCCGGCGTCGTGCAGGTGCGCGACCATCTCCTTGAACTCGGCGATCTTGCCGCTGGCCAGGTAGCGCGGGTGCGGGGCGAAAAAGGCGATGCTGTTGTAGCCCCAGTAGTTGTTCAGGCCCTTGTCCAGCAGGTGCTGGTCGTTGACGAAGGCGTGAATCGGCAGCAGCTCGATGCTCGACACGCCAAGGTCCTTGATGTGCTTGAGCAGCTCGTCGTTGGCCAAGCCGGCGAAGGTGCCACGCAGTTCTTCAGGCACTGCCGGGTGGCGCATGCTGATGCCGCGGGCATGCGCTTCATAGATGATCGTGCGCTCCCATGGGATCTGCACGCGCTGGTCGCGGCCCCAGGTGAACGCCGGGTCGATGACCTTGCATTTGGGCACGAAAGGCGCGCTGTCGCGCTCGTCGAACGACAGGTCGTCGTCGGGGTGGCCGATGGTGTAGCCGAACAGTGCCTCGGACCATTTCAGGCTGCCGACCAGTTGTTTGGCATACGGGTCGATCAGCAGTTTGTTGGGGTTGAAGCGGTGGCCGTTTTCCGGCTCGTAGGGGCCGTATACCCGGTAGCCATAGACCAGGCCGGGGTGAGCGTCGGGGAGGTAACCGTGGTAGATCTCATCAGTGTACTCGGGGAGTTCGATGCGCTCGATTTCCTGCTCGCCTGTGGAGTCGAACAGGCACAGCTCGACCTTGGTGGCGTTGGCCGAGAACAGGGCGAAGTTGACCCCTAGGCCATCCCAGGTGGCGCCGAGGGGGAAGGGCAGGCCTTCGCGGATGCGCGATGGTGCGACCGAGCGGGTTTTCTTCGGGGTGCGGGGGCTCATGACGATCCTCGAGTGGCCGTGATGGAAGGGGAATTGTGCTGGCCTGCATTGGCCTCCTCGCGGGTAAACCCGCTCCTACATGCACCTGTGATGAACCTGTAGGAGCGGGTTTACCCGCGAAGAGGCCAGGATAGGCTTAACCGGCAGCAGGCTTTTTCGCCGCCCGGGGCTTTTTCGCCGCAGCAGGTTTGACCCCCGGCAGGGCCGCCGCCTTGGGTTCTGCAGGCGCCTTTGGCTTGGCTGCTGCTTTCTTGCGCGGGGCTGCCTTGGGCGCCAGCGCTTCGGCCTCGGCCAGCTTGCGGGCCATTTCCCAGTGGCGTTCTTCCTCCCCTACAGGCTTACCTTCGGATTCCCAGATCTGGTAGGCAAATTCGCGAATACGCTTTTCATCGACACTCATCATGACGCTCCTGATGCTCAAGATTGTTGTATCAACACGTTGACCGGAAACTCCGCCAGCACGGCGCTCAACAGCAACTCCTTTGAAGAGCTGACCGCCGCACTGGAGAAAAGTCCCGTCGAGTTGGCAGGTGACAAGGCAAACGGTAATACCAGCCGGGTGTCGTCCCAGTTCTGTGCCGGGATCAACGGTGTAGTGGCCCCTCCGAGCAGGCTGCTGGCCAGGCGCGGGGCGACGACGATGGCGTGCTCGCCTTCCCCTTGGCGAGCAAAGGCAATGACCTTGTCAGCATGGCGGCCCTGTACGGTCAGTGGCAGGTAGGCACCGCGGCGGAACAGCTCGGCGTGGGCCTGGCGGCAGTCCAGAAGCCGCGCGATCAAGGCCTGTTTGACGCGGCCGTCGCGCCAGTGGGCCAACAGTTCGGCGGCCGGCGTGGCGTCGTCCAGCGTGCGACGCCTCAAAGCGTAGTCCACGGCGCGGCGGTTGTCCGGGTCGACCAGGCTGAAGTCCCAGTATTCGTTACCCTGGTACAGGTCGGGCACACCGGGTGTGGTCATGCGCAACAGGGCCTGGACCAAGCCGTTGAGAGCGCCGGGGCAGGCCAGCAGCTGCGCCGCGTCGGCCAGCGACTTGCGCAGTTGCTGGTTCTCGCTGTCCAGCAGCAGGCCGTGGAGGTAATGAGCGCAGGCGCCTTCATAGGCCTCGTTCGGCGCGCTCCAGCTACTGCGCAGCTTGGCCTCGCGCAGGGCCTTCTGCTGCCACTGGCGAACACGCTCGGCGTAGTGACGCAGGGCATTGTCGTCGTGCAGGTCGAGGTCCAAGGGCCAACTGCCGAGCAGGGTTTGTAGCAGCATCAACTCGTCGCCGGGGCTGGGTGCCAGCCCGTCGTCCAACTGCGCGCGCAGGGGGGCGGCCAGCTCCCGCCAATGCTCCACCCGGCTGGCCAGCCACGTGCCGCGCTCGCTGAGTACGGCCAGGCGTGCACGCGTGTCCTCGCCACGCTTGTGGTCGTGGGTGGCGGTGGTCAGCAGGTTGTCGGGGAAATCGCGCAGGCGCCGCTGGGCCTCGTTGTGGAAATGCATGGGCGGGGCACTGAAGCGCTCTGCCTCGAAGCCCACGTCGTTACGCGACAGCAGCCTGGCGCTGCGGTAGAAGGCGGTGTCTTCCACGGCTTTGGCGGCGCTGGGCGCAGTCAACTGCTGGAAGCGCACGCAGGCGTGGCGCAGTTGCTTGCGGGCACGCCCCGGTGGCAGGTGCCGCCAGGCTTGCCCGCCCAGCCACCGCTCAAGTTGGTCCAGTAGCGGCCAGTCAGCTTCGGCAAGGTCTTGGCGGGCGTTGGTCAGCGCCTGCTGGAAGAACCCTTCGTCCTGCGCCGGGCGCCCGCAGGCATTGAAGTAGGTGCGGTACACCGGGTAATGCGCTACCAATGCCTGCAAGGCCCGGCGAATCGCGCCCAGGGTCAGGTCACGGGTCATCAGGTCGTTGCGCGCCACCTGCAACAGTGCCTGGGCCACCGATTCGCAGTCACCGGCCAGGCTGGCGTTAAGCACCAGGTGGCGGGCCTGGCGCACTTCTTCGGGGAAGTCCGGGCGCTCGCTGACGTTGCTCCACAGCTCGCTCAGCGGCGCTTGGCCGGCCGGATCATGCTGCAGCAGCGACACCTGGTTCATGAACTCGTAGCCGGTGGTGCCGTCGGTAAGCCAGTCGCGGTGCAGGTGCTCGTCGGCACCCAGGATCTTTTCCACGTACAGGGGGAAGTGCTCCAGCCCTGCATTCAGCGGCCGCCGCGCCAGCAGGCCATCAACCCGCCGGCGCAGTTTGCGGCAGTAGCCACGCGGGTCGGCAAGGCCGTCGATATGGTCGATGCGCAGGCCGTCCACCAAGCCGCGTTCGATCAGTTCGAACAGCTTGGCATGGGTGGCTTCGAACACCACGGCGCGCTCCACGCGCAGGCCGCCCAATTCGTTGATGTCGAAGAAGCGCCGCCAGTTGATGTCGTCGGCAGCGGTGCGCCAGCTGGCCAGGCGGTAGGTCTGGCGCTCCAGCAGCAGGTGCAGGCGCCTGAAACCGGCCTCGCTGCGGCTGTCGAAGGCCACCAGGGCCGATTCGAGGTCGGCACCTTCGCGCACCAAGCGTGCCAGTTCGGCTTGGAGCGGCAGGCTATCGGCCAGCGGGGTGGACGAGTCGCCCAATGCCGTGAAGCGCTCGGCCAGCAAATTGAGCGCAGGCTCTGGGCTGAGCGCGAGAATCCAGCCGTAATCGACCGGGCAGATCGGGAAACGATGCGCGTAATGGGCCACTTGCAGCAGCCCCTGCTGTTTGTCGAACTGCAGCGGTATCTCGCCATTTTTGAGCGCCACGCCGTAGTCGCTGCCGAGGAACGGCAACAGCAGCTGCCCGGCCAGCAGTGGGTCGCTGGAGTGCCACTGGATGTCGAAGAACTCTGCATACGGGCTGCGCCGCCCCCAGGCCAGCAGGCTTTGCCACCAGGGGTTGTCGGCACCGCCCACGGCCATGTGGTTGGACACCGTGTCGAGGATCAGCCCCATGCCATGCTGGCGCAGGGCGGCGACCAGGCGCTCCAGCGCGGCCTCGCCACCCAGTTCCGGGTTGACGCAGGTAGGATCGACCACGTCGTAGCCATGGCGCGAGCCTGCGCGGGCCTTGAGTATGGGCGAGGCATACAGGTGGCTGATGCCCAGTTGGGCGAAATACGGCACCAGCGGCACGGCGTGATCGAGGGTGAAGTCGCTGTGAAATTGCAGGCGCAGGGTCGCGGTCAGTGGCTTCATCGGTCACGCTCCCACGCCTGTTCGCGGGCCTGGGCCAGCAGCTCCAGGCGCCGTGCGGCGTCCTCGTCGTCGAGCAGTTCGCGAACCGGACGGGCAAAGCGCCGCCGCCAGTTGGGATGGCCGTTGGTGGTGCCCGGCAAATTGGGTTGCTCGTCGCAGCCCAGCAGGTCTTCCAACGGCACCAGCACCAGCGGCGCACGGGTATGGCCAACGAAGCGGATGGCCGCATCGATCAGCGCGTCATTGTCCTTCAGTTCGCCGTAGTTGGCTTCCAGGATGCGGCGCAGGCCGTCGCGTTCTTTCTGACGCTCGTGTCGCCAGTGCAACTCGGTAGCGGCGTCGATCAGTTGCAAACGGTGTCTCCAGTCGATGTCGCGGTTTGCCAGCCAGCCGGCCAGTGGCGCCAGGTCGTGGGTGCCGGTCGTGGCCAGGGCATTGTCGGGCCAGTCGAGAATCGGCTTGAACTGGCCCGGCTGGGTCTGCTCGAACGGCAGCACGCGCATGCCCAGCACTGCCTTCTCGGCCAGCTTTTCGCGCAGGCTGTCGGGCACGGTGCCCAGGTCTTCGCCGAGGATGATCGCCTGGTGACGCACCGACTCCAGCGCCAGCAGGCGCAACAGGTCGTCTAGCGGGTAGTCGAGGTAGGCGCCTTCGCTGGGGTTGGCCCCCTGCGGGATCAGCCATAGCCGGCGCAGGCCCATCACATGGTCGATGCGCAGGCCGCCAGCGTGGGCGAGGTTGGCCCGCAGCATCTCGATGAAGGCGCGATAGCCATTGCGCTTGAGGCCCTCGGGCGAGAAGGCGCAAATGCCCCAGTCCTGCCCGGTGTGGTTGAGGATGTCGGGCGGCGCACCCACGCTCAGGCCGGCCAGCAGTTCGTCCTGGCGGCTCCACGCCTGGCTGCCGGCACCGTCGGCGCCTACCGCCAGGTCGGCGATCAAACCCACGGCCATGCCGTTGCTGCGGGCCGCTTCCTGGGCACGTTGCAGGCCACGTTCGGTCAACCACTGGCAGAAGGCGTGGAACTCGACCTTGGCCGGGTAGGCGTTGGCCAAAGCCTCCACTTCCGGGTGGTAGGGGTCGTGCCAGGCTTTGGGCCAGTTGCGCCAGTCGGCACCGAGGCCGTGCTCCACCGCCTGGGCCTGCAGCACCTCGAAGCGGCAGTGGTGCTCCAGCGTCTGGCCGCCGGCTTCGCGGAAGCTGTCAAAATCCGTGCGTAGCGGGTGGTCGCCTTGGCTGAAACCCTGGTAAAGCGCTTCAAGCAAACGCAGCCGGGCGCTGGCGGCGCGTGGCCAGTCGACCAGAGGGCGTTGTTCCAGCTCTTCGAGTTGTTGCTCCAGCCCGCACGCTTCGATGGCCATACGCACCTCCCGTTCACCCAGCAGGGCCGCGGGGCTGGTGTACAGGGTGTTGAGCAGCAGCCGACTGGAAGGTGAGTAGGGGCTGTAGTGTTCCTGGTCCATGGCCGAGAGGGCGTGAATCGGGCTGATAGCCAAGGCGTCGGCGCCGCGCTCGGCGGCCGAGCGGGCCAACTGCTCCAGCGCCAGGCAGTCGCCGAAGCCACCGTCGCCGGGGCGGCGCAGGCTGTACAGCTGCACTGCCAGGCCCCAGCAGCGTGGTGGCGGCTGTTGCACCGTGTCTTCCAGGCTGTGGCAACGTGTTGGCGCCACCGCTACGGTGAAGCGGCGGCTGTCGATTTCCACCTGGTGATAGCCGATAGGCAGCTCGCCGGGCAGGCGCGCCTGGTCATCGAGGCTGAGGGTGACCGAGGTGTGATCTTCCAGGGTGCAGTGGGCCACGCTGGCGGCACTGAAGTAGCGCGCCAGCGCTAGCGGCTGGCCTAGGTCGGCGGTCAGCAAGGGCGGCAGGTGTTCGCTGTCTTCGGCGGTTTCCACCGCACGCAGGCTGGCGGCAACGGCCGCGTCATCGCCGGCCGGATGGCCAAGGCCTTCGAGGATGTTGCGCAGCACTTCGTCGCTGACACGCTGGGGCCTGGCATTGGCGTCAATCCAGTCGCGGTTCAGCCCGACGCTGGTTGCCAGACGATGCAGGGCAGTTTCGCTCATGGGCGCTCCTGGGCAGGGGGAAGCAGGCTGACCACGCAACTGTACGCAGCCAGGTGGGTATCCGGGTGGCGGGTGTCGCTGCTGTCGAACAGCCGTGTGGATGGCGCGGGCAGTTCGACCGCCTGCGGGGTGTCGGCCAGGTTCAGGTCGATGCGCAGCGTGTTGCCATTGCCCAGCCGCCAGCGCGCGGTCAGCGCTTTGTCAGCGTGCACCTCGGCGCCGAGGGCACGGCTGCCGGGCAAGTGCGGGATGACATGGCGGCGGCGCAGGTCGAGCAGTTGCTGGTAAAGGCCATGCCAGCCGGCGATCACCGCCTTGTTCTGCGGGCGTGAAGAGGCGAACGTCTGTTCGGCGTTGGGGTCGGGAATGTGCTCACGCTGCTTGGGGTCGGCGAACGCGCTGAAGTGGGCGAATTCGCCACGACGGCCTTCGCGTACCGCGTCGGCCAGCGCGTCATGGAAGTCGGTAAAAAACAGGAACGGCTGGCAACTGCCGGCTTCGTCGCCCATGAACAGCAGCGGGATCATCGGTGCCAGCAGCAACAGGCCGGTGGCTGCACGCAAGGCTGGCGCGGGGCACAGGCGGGTCAGGCGCTCACCCAGCGCACGGTTGCCGATCTGGTCGTGGTTCTGCAGGAACAACACGAAGGCGCTGGGCGGTAAATGCCCGCTGGGTTCACCGCGTGGTTTGCCATGCCGGTTGGCCTGGCCCTGGAACACGAAACCTTCGCCAAGGCACCGTGCCAGTTGGTCGATGGGGCGATGCCGGTAGTCGGCATAGTAGCCTTCGGTTTCACCGGTCAGCAGCACATGCAGGGCATTGTGGCCGTCATCGTTCCACTGGGCGTCGTAACCCTGTTCCAGCAGCTCCGCCTGGTTGTGCTCGTTCTCCAGCACCAACCACACGTGCCGGCCTGGTTCTATGGCGGCGCGCACCCGTTGGGCCAGCTCGATCAGAAAATCGGGCTGGTCGATGGCATGCACGGCATCCAGGCGCAGGCCGTCGCAGCGGTAGTCGCACAGCCACATCAGGGCGTTCTGGATAAAGTACTCGCGCACCTGCGGGCGGCGAAAGTCGATGGCCGCGCCCCAGGGTGTCTGCCGGTCTTCACGGAAGAACGGGCTGGCGTACTGGTGCAGGTAATTGCCGTCGGGGCCGAAGTGGTTGTACACCACGTCGACCAGCACCATCAGCCTGTAGCCGTGGGCCTGGTCGACCAGTGCGCACAGCTGCTCGGGGCTGCCGTAGGTATTCTGTGGGGCGTATGGCAGCACACCGTCGTAGCCCCAGTTGCGTTCGCCAGGGAACTGCCCCAGCGGCATCAATTCGACCGCGCTGATGCCCAGTTCGGCCAGGCGCGGCAATTGCCTGGCAACCCCGGCGTAACCCTCGAGCAGGCCGACATGTACCTCCTGGATCACGGCCTCATGCCAAGGCCGGCCTTGCCACGGGTGCTGCCAGGCATAACCGGCCACATCCACGACCTGGCTCGGCCCGTGTACGCCGTTGGGCTGGTAGCGCGAAGCCGGGTCGGCCACCTGCAGCTCACCGTCGATACGGTAGTGGTAACGGTCACCGGCCTGGCATGGCGCCACGCCGCTGTACCAGCCCTCGTCATCCGGCAGCAGTTCGATGGCCGGCTGCCGCTCCAGTTCCACGCTCACGCTGCGCGCATCCGGCGCCCAGAGGGCGAAGCGCGCCGACGTGGCGTCCAGCAAGTGTGCGCCATGTCTGTGCATCTTCCGACCCCCGCTCAGTAGTGGCTCAGCTGTGCCTGCTTGACCAGGTCCTCGTACAGGCGGGCGTAGGGTTCAACCGCCTGGCACCAGTTGAACGGTTGGGTCATCGACAGGCAGCGCATGGCGTTCAGCAGGTCCTTCTTGCCGTATACATAGAAGGCGCGGCTGAGTGCCTCGCGGTAGCTCTCGACGGTAGATTCGTTGAACAGGAAGCCTGTCACGCCGCACTCGATGGTGTCGGCCAGGCCACCGGTATTGCGTGCCACCGGCAGCGAGCCGAAGCGCTGCGCGTACATCTGGCTGAGGCCGCACGGCTCATAGCGCGATGGCATCAGCAGGAAATCGCTGCCGGCGAACATGCGCCGGGCATCGGTTTCATTGAAGCCGATACGCACACCGATGCGGCCCGGGTGACGCAGTGCCAGCTCGCGCATGGCCTGTTCCTCTTCCGGTTCGCCGCGGCCGATGATCGCGATCTGCCCGCCTTGCTCGACGATGTAGTCGGCCACGCCCAAGGTCAGGTCCAGGCCCTTTTGATAGACCAGCCGCGACACAACGGCGAATAGCGGGCCTTCGGAATCTTCCAGGCCGAACAGTTCGCGCACCTCCTGGGCGTTACGCGCTTTGCCCTCCCAGTCGTTGATGCTGAAGTTGTGCTGCAGGTGCTTGTCGGTGGCCGAGTCCCAGCTTTCGTCGATGCCGTTGGGGATGCCACCAAGCAGGCCTTGCTGGGCCTTGCTGGCGAGGAACCCGTCCAGGCCGCAGCCGAATTCCGGGGTGGTGATTTCCCGGGCATAGGTGGCGCTGACTGTGGTGATGTGGCTGGAGTAGGCCAGGCCGGCCTTGAGGAACGACAGCTTGCCGTAGAACTCCATGCCTTCCTGCTGCATGGCATGTTCGGGTATCGCCAGCTCCGGGCTGCAACCGCGGCTGTACACACCTTGGTAAGCCAGGTTGTGGATGGTGAACAGCGTGGGCGTATTCAGGCCGCGCCAGTGCATGTAGGCGGGGGCAAGGCCGGCGGGCCAGTCATGTGCGTGCACCACTTCCGGCGTCCAGTGGATCTTGCCTTCGCCGGCAGCGATTTCGGCGGCAGCCAGGCCCAGGCGGGCGAAGCGGATGTGGTTGTCGGGCCAGTCGCGGCCATTGTTGGCACCATAGGGTGTGCCGTCGCGCTGGTACAGTTCAGGGCAGATCAACACATAGATGACCAGGCCGTCGGCCATGTCCATGCGCCCGATCTTGCATGGCGGCAGGGCCGCATGGCCGCCCAGCTCACCCACGATATGTATCGGGTTGTCGCTTTCCATCACCTGGCGGTAGCCGGGGATGAGCACCCGCACATCGTGCAGGTGCGCCAGGGCACGGGGCAGGGCAGCGGACACGTCACCCAGGCCGCCGGTTTTCACCAGGTCGGCGATTTCCGAAGTCACGAACAGAATCTTGCGCATGTTCGGGTTGTGCTGGCGCTGGGCGCCGGGTGCCTTGCCTGTCGTGGCGAAATCCGGGGTGAGCGGCTCGCGGTTATCCGGTTTGAAAGCGTCTACGTGAGGCTCGACAGCGGCACTGATCATACTTCTCTCCGTCCCTATGCTTGGTCGGGTGCTGGCACCCGTGGCGATGTTTCGTGCTGGTTCTCTCTAGTTTGAATCTGCTTAGTGCGTTCCATGCCCCAGGGTCGTGCGCGCAGGCACTACGCGATCAGCATTCCGGCCGAAGGCGCTTGGACTGGTTGGGGGGTGTGGGCCGGGGATCGGGAATAGCCCAATGCGCCTGGCCGACTTATATTCATGACCTGCCGGGTTTCCTGAAAGTTCGACTTTTTTGGGGTCACTCTTCCGTTGAGCAAATGGCGGGCCGAAAACCGAGTGTAGGAGAGAAAGTGATAAAAAGGTGACCCACTGGTCACTATTGTTATGTGCGGAATAGACGCAAACGTTGGCGTTTGTGACGGGGTGGGAAAAGGGGTGGGCGAGCGTGGGGCAAAGGGTTTTCGAGCTGCGCCAAATTGTGGCTCGCTACGTACAACGCACCTTTTTGGGGCGTAAGGGTGAGGGCAGCTTTATGCTGCGAAGCGGTTGGATGGGCGGAAAATGCTGCTTTCAATACAGGCGCTTTCTGGGCACTCGCCTGCTCCGGTTGCCCGGCAGGGTTCCAAGAGGGCGACTGGATTGAGGAGCAGACGGGTGGGAGCCATGCAGCTCCCACAGGCGGCAAGGGGATCGATCAGAGGCTGACAGCTTTATCGCCAGCGCGCTGTTGCGCCAGCAGCAGGTTCAACTGGGCGACCTGCTCGCGGAGTTGGTCACGTTCGTCCTTCAGTTTACGCAACTCATCACGGCGCACGGAGACATAGAGGGTCTGGGGTGGAGTTGCTGGCATCAATGTACCCATGAGCACACCTCGCGGTTTTGGCTGGTGACAAGTCAAAGCGTAGACGCTTCACGCGGGGCGCATTTTGAATTCTTTCGCAGGCCTTGGGAACTTTTTTGTATATCGTGGTCTTGCCGTTCGTCGCTGAACCCTCGGGCGGCATGCTGGACTAATCTGAAAAGCTGGACTACGTCGTCATCCATTTCGAAAGGGAGTATTGGCTCATGCAACTGGGAATCGTTGGGCTGGGCCGTATGGGCGGCAATATCGCAAGGCGCCTGATGCGCGCCGGCCATCGCACCGTGGTGCACGACCGCAACCGCGAAGCCATCACCGGCCTGGAGGGCGAGGGCGCCCAGGGCGCGCACGACCTCGGTGCACTGGTGCAAAAGCTGAAAGCACCGCGCGCGGTATGGGTGATGCTGCCGGCTGGCGACCCCACCGAGCAGACCATCGCCCAACTGGCCGAATTGCTGGAGCCGGGCGATGCGATCATCGACGGCGGCAACACCTTCTACAAGGACGACATGCGCCGCGCTGCAGAGCTGGCCAAGCGCGGCCTGCATTATCTGGACGTCGGGACTTCCGGCGGCGTGTGGGGCCTCGACCGCGGCTACTGCATGATGATCGGTGGCGAAAAGGACGTGTTCGAGCGCCTGGAACCGCTGTTCAAGGCGCTGGCGCCGGGCGTGGGCGACATCCCGCGTACCCATGGCCGCAGCGGCGAGCACCAGCGTGCCGAACACGGCTACATCCACGCCGGCCCACCCGGCGCCGGGCACTACGTGAAAATGGTGCATAACGGCATCGAGTACGGCCTGATGCAGGCCTATGCCGAAGGCTTCGACCTGCTGCGCAGCAAAGGTGGCAACGAGCTGCCGGAAGACCAGCGCTTCGACCTGAACGTGGCCGAAATTGCCGAAGTGTGGCGTCGCGGCAGCGTGGTGACCTCGTGGCTGCTCGACCTCACTGCCGATGCGCTGGTGGCCGACCCGCAGCTGTCGCAATTCAGTGGCTCGGTGTCCGACAGTGGCGAAGGCCGCTGGACCATCGACGCCGCCGTCGAGCAGGCGGTGCCGGTGCCGGTGTTGTCCAGCGCACTGTTCGCGCGCTTCCGTTCGCGCCAGCAACAGGGCACCTACGGTGACAAGATCCTCTCGGCCATGCGCCTGGGCTTCGGTGGCCACATCGAGAAGAAAGGCGAATGACTACACAGACCACCGCGTCCGCCCCCCCTTGTACGCTGTTCCTGTTCGGCGCCAATGGCGACCTGGTCAAGCGCCTGCTGATGCCCGCGCTGTACAACCTCAGCCGTGACGGTTTGCTGGACCGTAACCTGCGCATCGTCGGTGTTGACCATAACCCGGCCAGCGCCGAAGAATTCGCCGCGCGCCTGCACGCGTTCATGGTCGAGCGCGACAAAGGAAGCGAGGGCAGCGCCAAGTGCCTGGACGAGAAGCTATGGGCCCGCCTGGCCAAGCGCCTGGATTATCAGACGGGCGACTTTCTCGATCCGGCCACCTACCAGGCCCTGGCCAGGCGCATCGACAAGACCAGCCACGGCAATGCCATTTTCTATCTGGCCACGTCGCCGCGCTTCTTCCCCGAGGTGGCGCAGCGCCTGGGGCAGGCCGGCCTGCTGGACGAGTCTGCCGGCGGTTTTCGCCGGGTGGTGGTTGAAAAACCGTTCGGCACTGACCTGGCCAGCGCCGAGGCGCTCAACGCCTGCCTGCTGAAGGTGATGGGCGAGCGGCAGATCTACCGCATCGACCATTACCTGGGCAAAGAGACGGTGCAGAATATTCTGGTCAGCCGCTTTTCCAACGGCTTGTTCGAATCGTTCTGGAACAATCACTACATCGATCACGTGCAGATCACCGCAGCGGAAACCGTCGGTGTCGAGACCCGTGGTGCCTTCTATGACAGCACCGGCGCCCTGCGCGACATGGTGCCCAACCACCTGTTCCAGCTGCTGGCGATGGTGGCCATGGAGCCGCCGGCCGCGTTCGGCGCCGATGCGGTGCGCGGTGAAAAGGCCAAGGTGGTCGGCGCTATCCGCCCATGGTCGGCAAAAATGGCCCTGAAAAACTCCGTGCGAGGCCAGTACAGTGCCGGCAAGCAGGGGCGCAAGCCGTTGCCAGGCTACCGCCAGGAGGCCAACGTCGCGCCGGATAGCCAGACCGAGACCTACGTGGCGCTGAAGGTGATGATCGACAACTGGCGCTGGGCCGGCGTGCCGTTCTACCTGCGCACCGGCAAGCGCATGAGTGTGCGTGACACCGAGATTGCCATCTGCTTCAAGCCCGCGCCGTATGCGCAGTTTCGCGAGTCGGAGCTGGAGCGGCCCAAGCCCAACTACCTGAAAATCCAGATCCAGCCCAATGAAGGCATGTGGTTCGACCTGCAAGCCAAACGGCCCGGGCCGGAACTGGTGATGGAGAATGTCGAGTTGGGTTTTGCCTACAAGGACTTCTTCAAGATGACCCCGGCCACTGGCTACGAGACGCTGATCTATGACTGCCTGACCGGTGACCAGACCCTGTTCCAGCGGGCAGACAACATCGAGAACGGCTGGCGGGCGGTGCAGCCGTTTCTCGATGCCTGGGCCCAGGGCGGCGAAGTGCATGAGTACTCGGCTGGCGAGGACGGGCCGGAGGCCGGCAATGAATTGCTGGCCCGCGACAAGCGCGAGTGGCACCGGTTGGGGTGAGAGGTTTGCAAGCCTGTGCCGGCCGTTTCGCGGGCAAGCCCGCTCCTACAGGGAATTCCATTTCCCTCAGGCACCTGCGAAGAGGCCAGCACAGGCAACCACACAAAGGAGACCCAATGCCTGCCCATATCGAAGACTACGCCCTGCTGGGCAACTGCCGTAGTGCGGCGCTGGTCAGCCGCGATGGCTCGCTGGACTGGCTGTGCCTGCCACGTTTCGACGCCCCCGCCGTGTTCGCGGCCCTGTTGGGCAATGAAGAAAACGGCCGCTGGCGCCTGGCCCCTTGCGACCCGGTAGCGCACAGCAGCCGCCAGTACCTGGGCGACACCCTGGTGCTGGAAACCACCTGGGTGACCGCAAGCGGTCGTGCCCGGGTGCTCGACTTCATGCCTTTGGGCGAGGTCAATTCGGTGGTGCGCATCGTCGAAGGCTTGTCTGGCGAAACCAGTTTCGAAATGGACCTGGTCATGCGCTTCGACTACGGCCGCAGCGTGCCCTGGGTGGAACGGCTCGACCCACTGACCCTCAGCGCAGTCGCCGGCCCTGACCGGCTGATCCTGTGCAGCACCGTGCCCCCGCAAGCCCGCGACCACCATACCGGCTGCCGCTTTCGCGTCAGCACGGGCCAGCGCCAGGTCTTCAGCCTGCGCCACCAGCCCTCGCACTTGCCGGTGCAGCCCGACTGCGACATCGACCAAGCCTTGGCGAACACCTGCGAGCAATGGCAGGCCTTCGCCGACCGCTGCCCGCAGGTAGGGCCATATACCGCCCTGGTGCGCCGTTCGCTGCTCACCCTCAAGGCCATGACCTACGCCCCCACCGGCGGTATTGTCGCAGCCGTCACCACGTCGCTGCCCGAGCGTGTGGGTGGCGAGCGCAACTGGGACTACCGCTTCTGTTGGCTGCGCGACGCGACCATGACCCTGCTGGCCTTCATGAACCTTGGCTATTTCGACGAAGCCCAGGCTTGGCGCGAGTGGCTGCTGCGCTCGGTGGCCGGCAACCCCGAGCAGATGCAGATCATGTATGGCCTGGCCGGCGAGCGCGACCTGCAGGAGTACACCTTGCCGTGGCTGGTCGGTTATGAGCATTCACAGCCGGTGCGGGTGGGCAACGCCGCCTCGGCGCAGACGCAGCTGGACATCTATGGCGAACTGGCCGATGCGATGACCCAGGCGATCAAGGGCGGGTTGCCCCGCCACCCGCGCAGCGCCGCCATTTCGCGCTTGATACTGCCTTATGTCGAACGTATCTGGCGCGAGCCGGACGAAGGCATCTGGGAAATGCGCGGCGGCCGACAGCAGTTCGTGCACTCCAAAGTGATGGCCTGGGTCGCCTTCGACCGCGCCGCAGGGCTGGCCGACACCACAGAAGAAGGCCAAGAGCGCGGGCAGCATTATCGCCAGGTAGCTGACGAGATTCACCGCGAAGTGTGCGAGCGCGGCCTGGACGCCAGCGGCCGGTTCTTCGTCCAGGCCTATGGTTCGACCGAAATGGACGCCAGCCTGCTGCAGATCGCCCTGACCGGCTTCCTGCCGGCGGATGACCCACGCTTCATGCGCACGCTCGAGCAGATCGAACAGCGCCTGCTGAAGAACGGCCTGTTGCTGCGCTATGACAGTGACAGTTGCAGCGACGGCCTGACGCCGGGCGAGGGCACGTTCCTGGTGTGTTCGTTCTGGCTGGCGGACGTTTATGTATTGCTGGGGCGCCAGGCCAAAGCCGAAGCGCTGTACCAACACCTGGCCGGCCTGTGCAACGACCTTGGCCTGCTGGCCGAACAATACGACCCGGCCGGCCAGCGCATGCTCGGCAACTTCCCCCAGGCCTTCAGCCAGATAGGCATCATCAACACCGCGCTGAATCTGCACCGCGCACAGTGCCCGGCGCGCGACCGGGCGCGTTGTGGGTAGCGAATGAGTGGGGCGACTGCCTTGACCGGAGTAGACTAGGCCAAACACCCTTCGGCACGGAGCACACATGGGCATTCGCGGTACTGACCGGCAAATCGACAACATCGAGTTCAATGTCAGCGACATTTCACGGAGCAAGGCCTTCTATGGCAGCGTGTTTGGTTGGGCATTCACCGACTACGGGCCGACCTACACCGAGTTCAGTGACGGCCGGTTGACGGGTGGCTTCACCACGGGTGAGCCGGTGCGTCCGGGTGGGCCGCTGGTCATCTTGTACGCCGACGACCTGGAGGCCACGCAGCAGCGGATCGAAGCCGCCGGGGCGAAAATCAGCCGGGCGACCTTTGCCTTTCCCGGCGGGCGGCGTTTTCATTTCATTGACCCGGACGGTTATGAACTGGCGGTGTGGACGGCCCAAGCCTGATGGCCAATCACAAGATCGAAATCCGCCGACGCAATATCGAAAAAATCCTGCAAGCGGCGGAAAAGGTGTTTGCCGAGAAGGGCTATGGCGCCACCTCGATGGGGGATATCGCAGAGCAGGCTGAGTTGCCACGCTCCAACCTGCATTATTACTTCAGCACCAAGGACGAGCTGTTCCGCGCGGTGCTGCAGGACCTGCTGGATGTGTGGAAGCAGGACGCCCTGTGCTTCGAGAACTTCGACGATCCGCGTGTGGTGCTGACCAGCTACATCCGGGCGAAGATGGGCCATTCGCGCTCGCGGCCGCTGGGCTCGAAAATCTGGGCCGAAGAGATGCTGCACGGCGCGCCGGTGCTGGGGGTTAACCTCGACGAAAGCCTGGTGCCTTGGGCGAAGATGAAAGAAGCCAAGATCCGCAGCTGGGTGGAAGAGGGGCGCATCCTGCCGGTGGAGCCGTCGGCGCTGCTGTACATGATCTGGGCCTCGACCCAGCATTACGCCGACTTCGGTTACCAGGTGCAGTTGCTGAACGGCGGCGAGATGCTGTCGGACATGGCGTTCGAGAGTGCCGTGCAGACGGTGACCAGCGTGATCTTGCGGGGGATAGGGCTGGCGCCGTGAACCGGCGATGGAGGCCGCTGCGCGGCATTCGCGGGCTTGCCCGCTCCCACAGGTTCTGCGCTGTCCTCAGAAATGGCGCAGTCCTGTGGGAGCGGGCAAGCCCGCGAAGGGCTGCATGGCAGCCCCCATTGCTTCAACTGGCCTCGCGGTACGGGTTACGCGGATCCTGCGTCCAGTTCAGGTACGGCTTGCCGGTATCCTGTGCCTCCATTTCGATGCAGTTTTCCACCGGGCAGGTGATCTGGCACAGGTTGCAGCCTACGCATTCCTCTTCGATCACACTGTAGGCATGCGTGCCGTCAGCTTTCAGCGTGCTGGCAATCGCCTGGTGCGAGGTGTCCTCACACGCAATGTGGCAACGCCCGCAGCCAATGCACGCCTCCTGGTCAATGTGCGCCACCGACTTGTAGTTGATGTCCAGGTATTTCCAGTCGGTGGTATGGCCCACCGCCTGCCCGCGGAACGCCTCGATGTTGGGGTGCCCATGCTGGTCCATCCAGCGTGCCAGGCCGTCCTGCATGTCCTCGACGATACGGAAGCCATGTAGCATCGCTGCCGTGCACACCTGCACGGCGCCACTGCCCAAGGCCATGAACTCGGCTGCGTCACGCCAGTTGCCGATGCCGCCAATGCCACAAATCGGCAAGCCACGCGTTTCCGGGTCGCGGGCGATTTCCGCCACCATGTTCAAGGCAATCGGCTTCACTGCCGAACCGCAGTAACCACCATGGGTGCTCTGGTCTCCGACAATCGGGTGGGCCACCATGCGGTCCAGGTCGACGCTGGTGATGGAGTTGATGGTATTGATCAACGACACGGCATCGGCCCCGCCCCGGTGCGCGGCGCGGGCCGACTGGCGGATATCGGTGATGTTCGGCGTAAGCTTCACGATCACCGGCAGCGCGCAGTACGTCTTGCACCAGCGGGTGACCATTTCCACATATTCCGGTACCTGGCCAACGGCCGCCCCCATGCCCCGTTCCGGCATACCGTGCGGGCAACCGAAGTTCAACTCGATGCCATCGGCCCCGGTGGCTTCCACCAGCGGCAGGATGAACTTCCACGACTCCTCTATGCACGGCACCATCAGCGACACGATCAATGCGCGGTCGGGCCAGTCTTTCTTCACCTGGGTGATTTCGCGCAGGTTGATGTCCAGGGAGCGGTCGGTGATCAACTCGATATTGTTGATCCCCTGTACCTGACGGTTGGCACCATAGTGCGCCGAGTAGCGCGACGACACGTTGACCGCCGCAGGGTCTTCGCCCAGGGTCTTCCAGACCACGCCACCCCAGCCGGCCTCGAAGGCGCGGACCACGTTGTAGGCCTTGTCGGTTGGCGGTGCGGAGGCCAGCCAGAAGGGGTTGGGTGCCTTGATGCCGGCAAATACGATAGACAAGTCGGCCATTTACGCTGCCTCCACGTTGAGCATGAGTTGGGCATGGATGGCTTCGGCGGCCAGCTTGCCGTGTTGCACGGCCTGCACGGTAAGGTCCTGGCCCAGCGCGGTGCAGTCGCCGCCTGCGTATACGCCCGGTAGGCTGGTCTGCAGGTTTTCGTCAACGCGGATGCGCTCACCCTCGCGGGCCAGTTGCGCAGCCACCGGGTCGTGGAGGCTGGTGTCGTCGAAGCGCTGGCCAATGGCCTTGAAGATGGCGTCCGCAGCCAGCTCGAAGGTTTCGCCGGTATCGCGCAGGCGGCCTTCCGCCAACTCGGTGCGGGCAAAGCGCATGCCGCGGACCTTGCCGGCGTCATCCAGCAGCACGGTATCAGGGCGGGCCCAGGTGTGCAGGCGCACCTGATTGGCCTTGGCGATGTCCTGCTCGTGGCCGGTAGCGCCCATGTCTGCCTGACCACGGCGGTAAACCAGGTTGACGTCACGGGCACCCAGACGGCTCATTTGCACGGCCATGTCGATGGCCGTGTTGCCAGCACCGATCACCAGGCAGCGGTCGGCCAGCGGTAGCTGGCTCAGGTCATCGGCCTGGCGTAGCTCACGGATGTATTCGGTGGCGGCGAGCACGCCGGGGGCTTCCTCGTCGGGCAGGCCTAGCTGGCGCACGGCATTCAGGCCGAGGCCCAGGAACACCGCTTCGTACTGATCGCGCAGCTCGCCCAGGCTGAGGTTGTCACCCAAGCGCTGGCCATGGCGGACTTCGATACCGCCAATGCCCAACAAGAAATCCACCTCCCGCTGGGCATAGTCGTCTACCAGCTTGTAGCGGGCGATACCGTACTCGTTGAGGCCGCCGGCTTTGTCGCAGGCCTCGAACACCACCACGTCATGCCCGTGCATGGCCAGGCGGTGCGCGCAGGACAGCCCTGCCGGGCCGGCGCCGACCACGGCGATACGCTTGCCGGTGGCTGCCGAGCGCTTGAACGGGTGTGCGCTGAACTGGGCGTTGTCCAGGGCGTAACGCTGCAGCTGGCCGATCAGCACCGGCGCGCATTCCTGGGCGTTGTTGCGCACGCAGGCTTGCTGGCAGAGGATTTCGGTGGGGCACACGCGGGCGCAACTACCGCCAAGGATGTTGGCCGAAAGAATGCGTTCGGCGGCGCCTTGCAGGTTTTCGTCACTGATGCGGTGTATGAACGAGGGGATGTCAATCTCGCTAGGGCAAGCGTTGACGCAGGGGGCGTCGTAGCAGTACAGGCAGCGTGCACTTTCCAGGGCAGCCTGGCGCGCGGTGAGGGGTGGGGCCAGATCGCTGAAGCGCTCGGCCAACTGGTCGGCGCCGGCCCGGGGGCGCGGCAAATGGTTCAGGGCGTCGATCACGGTTGTAGCCTCTCTATTTTTATGGTGCAGGCGACAGGTATTGCGGTGGATTCTGGGGGCGCTGCGCGGCCCATTGCGACGCAAGGCCGCTCCCACAGGCGATCGCGCTCCTTGTGGGAGCGGCCTTGCGTCGCGATGGGCTGCACTGCAGCCCCAATGGTTTCAGCGCTGAACTGGCATCGGCCGCTGATGCTCGGCCCGGCGCCCCAGCACTTCATACACCGACGGGTACGCCGGCCGTTCCACATACCGCCCCGCGCCCGGTTCGGCGCGCAGGTCGCCATCGGCCCAGAGCACCTTGCCCTGGCTGATGGTGTGGCTTGGGATGCCGCGCACGGTGCGGCCTTCGAAAATGTTGAAGTCCACCTGCTGGTGGTGGGTTTGGGCAGAGATGGTGCGGGTGCCCTGCGGGTCCCACAGCACCAGGTCGGCATCGGCACCCACGCGTATAGCGCCCTTGCGCGGGAACAGGTTGAAGATTTTCGCCGTGTTGGTGGAGGTCAGCGCGACGAATTCGTGCATCGACAGTCGCCCGCTGTTGACCCCGGCATCCCACAGTACCGCCATGCGGTCTTCGATGCCGGCGGTGCCATTGGGGATGCGGCTGAAGTCGTCGCGGCCCATGGCTTTCTGCTCGGCGCAGAAGCAGCAGTGGTCGGTGGCGGTGGTGTGCAGGTTGCCCGACTGCAAGCCGCGCCACAGCGCCTCCTGGTGCTCGCGTGGGCGGAACGGCGGGCTCATCACATAACCGGCGGCGGTGGCCCAGTCCGGGTCACGGTAGACGCTGTCATCCAGCAGCAGGTGGCCGGGCAGCACCTCCCCATACACCGGCTGGCCCTTGCCTCGGGCATAGGCAATTTCATCCAGTGCCTCGCGGCTGGAAATGTGCACCAGGTACAACGGCGTGCCGAGGGTTTCGGCAATGCGGATGGCGCGGCTGGCCGCTTCGCCTTCAACCTGCGAGGGGCGCGACAGCGGGTGGGCTTCCGGCCCGGTCATGCCCTGGGCGAGCAGTTTTTTCTGCAGGTGGTACACCAGCTCGCCGTTCTCGGCATGCACGGTGGGCACCGCGCCCAGTTGCAGGCAACGCTCGAAGCTGGCCACCAGGGTATCGTCGGCGGCCATGATCGCATTCTTGTAGGCCATGAAATGCTTGAAGCTGTTCACCCCGTGCTTGGCCACCAGCTCGCCCATCTCTTCGGCCACCTGCTCGCTCCACCAGGTGATGGCGACGTGGAAGCCATAGTCGCTGGCGCTTTTCTGCGCCCAGCCACGCCAGGTGTGGAAGGCCTCCAGCAACGATTGCTGCGGGTTGGGTATGACGAAGTCGATGATAGAGGTGGTGCCGCCTGCCAGGCCCGCAGCGGTGCCACTGAAGAAGTCCTCGCTGGCCACGGTGCCCATGAACGGCAACTGCATGTGGGTGTGTGGGTCGATGCCGCCGGGCATCAGGTACTGGCCGCTGCCGTCGAGGATCTTGCAGTCGGTGGGTGGTTCGAGGTTTTGCCCGATGGCTCGGATCAGGCCATCGGCACACAGGACATCGGCGGGGTAACTCTCTTCGTGGGTAACCACGGTGGCGCCACGGATCAACAGGGACATGCCGTTTTCCTCGCAGGCTGACCGGTCTTGGCCGGTTCTTTGCATTGTCATGGATGCAGGGCGGGCAGGGCGGTCAATCCTGTCAGGCCTGACAAGATTCGAGGCTAGATGCTGATTCTTGATTCAGCAAGAAAATTTTCCCATTAATTTTGTGGTTTTTAAGTAGCTGATATTCAAGGGTTAAATTCAGTGAGCGTACGCAGGACGGGGCTTTCAGGCTATTTGACTGGCTTGACAAGATGAAAATCTGGTCGAGATTTCTAAGCACATTCCGCGTGCGAACTCCGGTCATCGAATCAGCCTGATGAGCGAAAAATAGAAGAAAAACTGGAGAAGGGCCTATGCAACAGAGCAGATCGGAAGTGGTCGAGCAAGATGGCCTGTTCGAGCTGTCCGAGGGCAGCGATGTTCTCGACAGCCCGCGCTACAACCCTGACATTGCACCGACCAAGGTGCACCAGCGTACCTGGAACAAATGGCACATCACCGCCCTGTGGGTGGGCATGTCCATCTGCGTACCCACCTACACCCTCGGCGGCGTGCTCACGGCCTACTTCGGCCTCAGCGTTGGCGAAGCGCTGCTGGCGATCTTGCTGGCCAACGTTATCGTGTTGATACCGCTTACCCTCAATGCCTTTCCCGGTACCAAGTACGGCATCCCGTTTCCGGTATTGCTGCGTTCGTCGTTCGGCATTCTCGGCTCCAACGTACCGTGCCTGATCCGCGCGGTGGTGGCCTGTGGTTGGTTCGGTATCCAGACCATGTTCGGCGGGCTGGCCATTCACCTGTTCCTGGGTTCGGTGTTCGACGGCTGGAAGGCGCTGGGTGGGACAGGCGAGGTGATTGGCTTCATGATCTTCTGGTGCCTGAACCTGTGGGTGGTGCTGCGCGGCGCCGAGTCGATCAAGTGGCTGGAAACGCTGTCGGCACCGCTGCTGGTCGCAGTGGGCGTCGGTCTGTTGTTCTGGGCCTTGCCCCATATGTCGATGTCCGAACTGCTGGCACAGCCGCCCAAGCGCCCGGAAGGGGCGAGCGTGGTCAGTTACTTCTGCGCGGGGCTCACGGCCATGGTCGGCTTCTGGGCCACATTGTCGCTGAACATTCCCGACTTCAGCCGCTACGCCCGCAGCCAGAAGGACCAGATTCTCGGGCAGATCTTCGGCCTGCCGCTGACCATGTTCCTGTTCGCGGCGCTGGGTGTGGTACTGACCGCCGCGTCGGCGTCGCTGGTGGGCGAGACGGTGTCCGACCCGGTCAGCCTGATCGGCAAGATTCAAAGCCCGTTCTGGGTGGCCCTGGCCATGGCGCTGATCGTGATCGCCACGCTGTCGACCAACACTGCGGCGAACATCGTGTCGCCGACCAATGACTTCCAGAACATTGCCCCACGCCTGATTGGGCGAAGCCGCGCGATATGGCTGACCGGCTTCATCGGCCTGGCACTGATGGGCCATGAGCTGCTGAAGAAGCTGGGCCTGATTGTCTCCGACCTTAGCCTGGAGAGCGTGTATTCCAACTGGCTGCTGGGCTATTCCAGCTTGTTGGGGCCCATTGCCGGCATCATGGCGGTGGACTACTTCCTGATCCGCCGGCAGAAGCTGGACCTGGCCGGGCTATACCGCGACGACGTGTATCCCGCGTGGAACTGGGCCGGTTTTGCCGCCTTCGCCTTGCCGGTAGGGCTGACGGTAATGGCGATTGGCAACAGCAGTTTCAGCTGGTTCTATGACTACGGCTGGTTCACCGGCTCGTTGCTGGGCGGTGCACTGTACTACGTGCTTGGCGGTATGGCGGTACGCAGTCCTGTGGTAGCGGGTGTGCCCGCGAAGCGTCCTGAACAGACAACAAAAAAAGCCTGAAGGAGAAACCCGTGACCCCCGTCAAAGAGATCCTGAAGACCAACGCCCATCACGTCGACAGTACCCGCCTGTGGCAATCGCTGATGGACCTGGCCCGGCTCGGCGCCACCGCCAAGGGCGGCGTCTGCCGCCTGGCCTTGACCGACCTCGACCGCCAGGCTCGCGATCTGTTCGTGCAGTGGTGCGAGGCGGCCGGTTGCTCGGTCAGCATCGACGCCGTCGGCAACATATTCGCCCGCCGCCCGGGCCGTAACCCCAAGCTGCCGCCGGTGATGACCGGAAGTCATATCGACACCCAGCCCACCGGCGGCAAGTTCGATGGCTGCTTCGGGGTGATGGCCGGGCTGGAGGTGATCCGCACCCTCAACGACCTGGGCGTGGAAACCGAAGCGCCGCTCGAAGTGGTGGTGTGGACCAACGAAGAAGGTTCGCGTTTTGCGCCGTGCATGATGGGTTCAGGGGTGTTCGCCAGCAAGTTCACCCTGGAAGAAACCCTGGCCAAGCGCGATGCCCAGGGTGTCAGCGTTGGCGAAGCGTTGAACGCCATTGGTTACGCCGGTCCGCGTGCAGTGTCGGGGCACCCTGTGGGGGCGTATTTCGAGGCGCATATCGAGCAGGGGCCTATCCTTGAGGACCAGGCCAAGACCATCGGCGTGGTCCTCGGCGCCCTGGGCCAGAAGTGGTTCGACCTGACCCTGCGGGGTGTTGAAGCCCATGCCGGCCCTACGCCCATGCACCTGCGCAAGGACGCCCTGGTAGGGGCAGCCGCTGTGGTGGAGGCGGTCAACCGCACGGCGCTTGCCCACCAGCCGCACGCGTGTGGCACGGTGGGCTGCCTTCAGGCGTACCCGGGCTCGCGTAACGTGATCCCGGGCGAAGTGCGCATGACCCTGGACTTCCGCCACCTCGAGGGCGAGCAGTTGAATGCGATGATTGCCGATGTGCGCGAGGTGATCGAGGCGACCTGTACCAAGCATGGTCTGAACCATGAGCTGGTGCCCACGGCCGACTTCCCGGCACTTTACTTCGACAAAGGCTGTGTCGACGCCGTGCGCGAATCGGCCAAGGCATTGGGCCTGCCGCACATGGACATCGTCAGTGGCGCGGGGCATGACGCCATCTTCTTGGCCGAGCTGGGGCCGGCGGGGATGATTTTCGTGCCGTGCGAAAACGGCATCAGCCATAACGAAATCGAGAACGCCACGCCTGATGACCTGGCGGCAGGCTGCGCGGTGTTGCTGCGGGCGATGCTGGCGGCGTCGGAGGCAATTGCCAGCGGGCGACTGGCGGCCTAACCACTGGCCTCAAGACGGCCGTTACGGCCAAGGTGATAGCGCTGCAGGTCCTGCGCCAGGGTCAACTGCCCGCTGTAATGGGCGAGGGCCTCGTCGCGCAGGTTGTCGATGTGCGGGCTGCGCCGTGGGTCGTTCTGGTAGCGGGCGCTGAAATGCGTCAGTACCAGGTTGCGCACGCCAGCGGCCTCGGCAAAGCGTGCCACTTCAGCGGCGGTGCTGTGGCCGAACGTGCCCCCGGTGCGTTCGACCACCGCCTGGGTGAAGGTGGCTTCGTGCACCAGTACATCCGCACCCCTGGCGACGGCTGCCAGCAGTTCTGGTTTGTCGTTGTCCCCGCACACGATCACCCGCTGTGGCGGACGCGAAGGCCGCAGGTAGTCGTTGCCGTTCAGTAGTTGCCGGTTGTACTTCACGGTCAACCCCTTGGCCAGCTCACCCCACAGCGGACCACGCGGTATGCCCTCGGCGTCCAGGCGCTGGATGTCCAGGCGTGGCTCAGGGTTGGTTTCGGTGAATACGAAACCCACGCTGGGCACCCGGTGCGACAGTTGCACGGTGGTTACCTGCAGGGTCTCGCTGCGCCATGTGCTCAACGTTTCCACGGGCAGCAGGCGCAGCTCGAACGGCAGGAAGGTATCGCTGGCAAGCAGGCCCTGGCGTACCCAGTCGTGCAGTGCGGCGGGCAGGATCACTTCCAGCGGCTGGGTGCGCCCGCTCATGCCCGCGCTGGCCAACAGGCCGGGCAGGCCGAAGCAATGGTCACCATGCACGTGGGTGATGAAGATCGCGCGCAGGTCGCGGATCGAAAGCGGGGTGTGTAGCAGCCGGTGCTGGGTGCCTTCGCCACAATCGACCAGATACCAGTGGCTGCCACTGGCTTCGATCACGGCAGTGGCGCTGACATTGCGTGCCTTGGTGGGCACCCCGGCGGAGGTGCCGAGGAACAGCAGGTCCATGCTCAGGCTCCTGTTTCAGGCCAGAAGCGGCCAAGGTGATACGGGGCGCACACCTTAGCCGGATTGCCGCCCGCCGTCGACGGCCTGCTAGTTACCCTGTCGCCAGATGAGCTTGCTGGTGTCATAACCTTGCTCCCGGGCGATCGTCAGCAGTTGCTCGCGCTGCTGGTCGGTGACTGCTGGCGTGCGCGAAAGCAGCCACAGGTACTCCCGGTTGGGGTGGCCGACCAGTGCCACGCGGTAGTCCTTGTCGTGGTACAGCACCCAGTACTCGCCCTTGGTCAGGCCCGGTGCCAGGCGGCTGAACCAGTTGTCGAAGCGCACCCACAGCTTGTCGGTGCTGCCTGGCTGCTGGAGCTCGGCAATACCCTTGGCTTCATTCCACTGGCCGTCCTTTTCCTGGCAGCGGTTGGTTACATCGATACGGCCGTCCTCGCGCAAGCCGTAGCGCGCCTCGGACTTCACACAGTTGCGCTGGAAGAACATCGGCAGCCGCGCCAGTTCGTACCAGGTACCCTGATAGCGTTGCAGGTCCACCTGCTGGGTACGCGGCGGTGCCGGGTGATCGTTGCCGGCGCAGCCGAGCAGGGCCAGGGTCATGCAGGAAAACAGCAGTGTAGTGCGCAGCACCATGGGTGACCTCCTTGGAGCGGATGGGGCGTACCTGAGTTTCGACGCCTGTGCGGGGAAAAAGTTGTAGGTGGTTTTGCCTGCGGTGAAACCCGTGCAGGAGCGGGTTTACCCGCGAAAGGGCCCGCACGGGTCCGCACAGGCCTGCCTCACAGCCAGTACGTCACCGCCCACCAACCCAACCCGCCCATCACCACGGTATAGGGCAGCGCCATCCACACCATCCGCCCATACGACAGCCGGATCAGCGGCGCAATGGCCGAGGTCAACAGGAACAGGAACGCCGCCTGCCCGTTCGGCGTCGCCACGCTTGGCAGGTTGGTGCCGGTGTTGATCGCCACTGCCAGTGTTTCGAAATGCTCGCGGCTCATGCTGCCATCGAGAAATGCCTGCTTCACTTCGGTGATGTAGATGGTGGCAACGAACACATTGTCGCTGATCGCCGACAGCAAGCCGTTGGCCAGATACAGCATGCCCGGTTGCTGTTCGGCCGGCAGCGTCAGCACCCAGTTGATCAATGGGTTGAACAGTTGCTGCTGATGAATCATCGCGACCACGGCGAAGAACACCACCAACAGCGACGTGAATGGCAGGGCCTCCTGGAAGGCACGGCCCAGGCGGTGCTCGTCGGTGATGCCAGTGAAGGCCGTGATCAGTACGATCACCATCAGACCGATCAGGCCGACCTCGGCCACATGCAGCCCCAGGCAGATGATCAGGATCAGTGCAGCGAGCCCTTGTACCCACAGCGCGATGCGTTGGGCCTGGGTACGCGCGGCATCGTCTTCGACCGCATAGGCGGTCAGCACCTGGCGCACCGGTTCGGGCATCAACGTGCCGTAGCCGAAAAGGCGCACCTTTTCCAGCAGTACGCAGGTCACCAGACCGGCACCCAGCACTGGCAGCGATACGGGCGCCACCTTGAAGAAGAAATCGACGAAGTGCCAACTCATCTCGTGGCCGATCAGCAGGTTCTGCGGTTCGCCCACCAACGTGCAAACGCCGCCCAGGGCGGTACCCACAGCGCCATGCATCAGCAGGCTGCGCAGGAAGGCGCGGAACTGGTCGAGGTCTTCACGGTGCAGGTGAGCGACTTGCTGGTCGCTCTCCAGTGCGCTCTCCTCGCGCGGATTGGCCCCGGACGCGACGCGGTGGTACACCGCGTAGAAGCCGACCGCAGCGCTGATGATCACCGCCGTGACGGTGAGTGCATCGAGAAACGCGGAAAGGAACGCCGACAGCACGCAAAACAGCAACGACAGAATGGCTTTTGAGCGCACCCCAAGCAAAATGCGTGAGAACAGGAACAGCAGCAGTTCCTTCATGAAGTGGATGCCGGCGACCATGAACATCAGTAGCAGGATGACCGGGAAGTTGTGCTGCAGTTCCTCGTACAGCGCCTGGGGCGTGGTCATCTGCAACAGCATGGCTTCGATCAGCAACAAGCCACCGGGCATCAACGGGTAGCACTTCAGGGCCATAGCCAAGGTGAAGATGAATTCGAGCACCAGTGCCCAGCCGGTCGCAACCGGGCCAATGGTTACCAACAACAGCGGGTTGAGCACCAGAAACAGGCAGATGACCACCTTGTACCAAATCGGCGACTTGCCCAGAAAACCGTGGGCGATTGCGCCGGTCAGGGGGCGTGACATAAATATGTATCCTTATAATTCAGCGATGGCGCACGGTGCCGGATCTGCGCGTCTTAGGCAAGGCGCACAGTCCCGTTTTTGGCACAAGTACGGTCATTGGGCTGGGTTACCATCGCTGCCATGAGCCTTTCACCCACAGGAGTGCCGCCCGTGACCGAGTACAGTGCATTCAAGGTCGAACTGACCGACAGCATCGCCCACGTTCAGATCAATCGCCCGGAGAAGGTCAACGCGATGAACGCGGCTTTCTGGGAAGAGATCATCGACATCTTCCAGTGGATCGATGACACCGATGCCGTGCGTGCTGTGGTGATCAGCGGTGCCGGCAAGCATTTCTCCGCCGGTATCGACCTGATGATGCTGGCTTCGCTGGCCGGCCAGATGGGCAAGGACGTGGGCCGCAATGCACGCTTCCTGCGCAAGACCATCCAGCGGCTGCAGGCCTCGTTCACCGCTGTAGACACGTGCCGCAAGCCGGTACTGGCGGCGGTTCAGGGCTATTGCATCGGCGGCGCCATCGACCTCATCTCGGCGTGCGACATGCGCTACTGCAGCAGTGACGCGCAGTTCTCGATCAAGGAGATCGACATGGGCATGGCTGCCGATGTCGGCACATTGCAACGTTTGCCACGCATCATCGGCGACGGCATCATGCGTGAGCTGGCATTTACCGGCCGCAATGTCGAGGCGGACGAGGCGCTGCGTATCGGCCTGGTCAACCGAGTCTATGATGATCAGGCCGCACTGATGGACGGCGTCTTTGCCATCGCCCGCGAAATTGCCGCAAAATCGCCGATCGCTGTGGCCGGCACCAAGGAAATGCTCAGCTACATGCGTGACCATCGTATCGACGATGGCCTGGACTACATTGCCACCTGGAACGCCGCAATGCTGCAGTCCGAAGACCTGCGCGTGGCTGTGGCGGCGCACATGAGCAAACAGAAACCGACGTTCGCCGACTGATCGGGCCGGGGGACGCGCAGTAAAGGAACCCCCGAGATGTCAGCACGCTGGACTACCGCAGTACTCGACCCACAGATGATCGGGGGGCTGGCCGTGGCCCGCAGCCCTGAAGGGTTTCTGGTGGACGCCAACGGCGCGCTGTTCCCCCGCGACTGGCTCAAGCGCCAGGACCTCGACGTGCTGTGCGAACACGGCATCGGCCACTTTGACGGCCAGCCGGTATTTTTGCTGGAACTGCGCAGCGCCACCGATGTGCCCGGCTGCAGCTGGCGCGGCCTGCGTGCGTTCATGCTCGAAGGCGACTTCGACACCTACAAGGTGCTGGGCTATGCCGCACAAATCGGCACCTGGGCCCGCGAGCATCGCTTCTGCGGCAGTTGCGGCCAGGCGATGACGCAAATTCGCTGGGAGCGGGCGATGTACTGCCAGCCCTGCGACCTGCGCAGCTATCCGCGCATTTCACCCAGCATGATCGTGCTGGTGACCCGCGGCGATGAAATCCTGCTGGCGCGTTCGCCGCGCTTCGTCACCGGGGTGTACAGCACCTTGGCAGGTTTTGCCGAACCGGGTGAATCGGCCGAAGACTGCCTGGTGCGCGAAGTGCGCGAAGAAGTGGCGGTGGAGGTGCAGAACATCCAGTACGTCGGCAGCCAGTGCTGGCCGTTTCCGCATTCGATGATGCTCGGTTTTCATGCCGAGTACGCCGGTGGCGAGATTGTCATGCAGCCGGACGAGATCGAGGACGCCAAGTGGTTCAGCGTCCACGACCTGCCGCCGCTGCCGGCCGGGCGGTCCATTGCCCGGTACCTGATCGACCTGTATGTAGCCAGGCGCCTAGGGTTGCCCGAACCAGTGTTGCCACGCTAAGCGCACGGTCAACGCCAGCACCACGGTGATGAACACCGGGCGGATGAACTTGCTGCCACCGCTGATTGCCGTGCGTGCGCCGAAAAAGGCGCCGACCATCACCGACAGGCCCATGCATAGGCCAACGATGTAGTCCACCTGCCCGGAAATGATGAACACCGTCAGCGCCGCGATGTTGCTGACGAAGTTCATGCTGCGCGCCACGCCGCTGGCGCGTACCAGGTCGATGGGGTACAGCAGCAGGGTACTGACGGTCCAGAACGCCCCGGTACCCGGGCCGGCCACGCCGTCGTAGAAGCCCAGGGTGAAGCCTTGCGGCACTTGCCACTTCTTCTTGATTGGCGCATCGGCATCCAGCGGTGCCTTGGGCGTGCCGCCGAACAACAGGTAGATGCCACAGGCGAAGACGACCACCGGCAGCATCTTGTTCAGCCATTCAGCTGGCATGTAGTGGGCGATGACAGCGCCGAGCAACGCCCCGGCCAGGGTGGCGAACAATGCCGGGCGCCACTGCGCCGGATGGAACAGCTTGCGTTTGTAGTAAGTGAAACTTGCGGTGGCCGAGCCGAAGGTGGAACTGAGCTTGTTGGTGCCCAGCACCAGATGCGGTGGCATGCCGGCCGTGAGCAGGGCCGGAGTGGTGAGCAGGCCCCCGCCACCGGCGATGGCGTCGATGAATCCGGCGACGAAGGCGACCAGCGCCAGGATGAGCAGGGTCAGGGGTTCTACGGTGAGTTCGAAGGGCATGGGGTTTGGGCGCAGGGAGAAAGGCAAAAGGTGAGCAAAGGTCGCTCTGAAGGCTGAGATGGTAATACTCACCGGTTAGGCTTGCCAGTGCCAGGTGTTTGCGAGATTGCCCTTGCGCTTTAACCTCTGGCAGTTCACTTGGTTTGACCCCTCACGTTCGATTGTTCGGGCTGAAATGAAAAATTCGCAGGGGGTGATGGTAGCTTATGAATGACGACTGCCTCTTCTGGAGGGGTATATACTTTTTCAATGCGTTTTGCGGTTTTATTGATCTTCCTCATGTAAATGGTGGTTATGTTATCTGCTTGCGCCTCATCGTTGAGCAGATACCTGGCATCGTTATTAGGCTCCCAATTTTCTAGCGTCTCTTTGTATTTGATTAGGTTTGCAGCTTTCTCTAAATGTTTTCCTTGGGTGTGTGGGCTATCATACCACTTGGGGAATTTGGCCAGTGCAGGGAAGGTTTCAGTAGCCTTGACAGCATCGTTGTAGTACGGGTTTTCATTGTTCGGTGAGAGCGTCGAGGTGTCGCGTTTTATCTTGAAGAAATCCAAAATTCTCCTCAGCATCTGGCCGGATGGGTCCAGATTGTTCGTTGGGTCGCCCTCGCAATAGGCATATGCATTTCGCCCCCCCTTGCCAAAAGGGCTGAGGTTGTCAGGCGAATAAAAGCGCATGAGATAAGGGCTATATGCACGGTGGCCGTTGCCAAGGAGGTACAGTTTCGTGAAGCGATCACAACGTTGCCCGGTGTATCCCAGGATATGCTCAATGTGGCTGTGCCCATAAGCGCTGTAGGTCAGACTTTGAATGCGGTCACGATGTATGCTGTTGGTTATGGAGTTCTGCGCATTTACTGCCGTTATCAGCGTTTCGGCAGCGCGCTCCGCGAGTGGAGTGCCTGTGGCTGAAAACAGTGTAATAGATTGGTTGATGCCAACTGCTGTTGATAACTGGTCGATATTATAGAATAAGTGCTGCTTTAGGTTCTGTTGCATGATCAGCCTGCCGGCAATGTAATGTATTGATGCTACCTTCGGATAATTTAGCCATGCGTGCAACTGGTATATTTGCCAGTTGCATGCAGGCACTCTATATGTGTTGCCAGTGCCGGCCCTTTCGCGGGCAAGCCCGCTCCTACGAAGATGGCGTAATCCCGGATCGGGTTTACCCGCGAAAGGGCCGGTACTGGCGAAAACATCAACTACGGATAAACGCCAGCAAATCCGCATTGATCACATCGGCATGGGTGGTGGGCATGCCATGCGGGTAGCCTTTGTAGGTTTTCAGCGTGCCATTGGGCAGCAGCTTGGCCGACAGTACCCCGGAGTTTTCATAGGGCACGATCTGGTCATCGTCGCCGTGCATCACCAGCACCGGCTGCTTGATGCCCTTCAGGTCCTCGGTGAAATCGGTCTGGGAAAACGCCACGATGCCATCGTAATGGGCCTTTGCACTGCCGATCATGCCTTGGCGCCACCAGTTGCCAATGATGCCTTCGCTGGCTTCGACCCCTGGGCGGTTGTAGCCGTAGAACGGCCCTGCTGGCACATCCCGGTAGAACTGCGCCCGGTTGCTGGCAACCTGGGCCTGGAAGCCGTCGAATACCGACTTGGGCAGGCCACCGGGGTTGCCGGGGGTTTGTACCATCAAGGGGGGTACGGCCGCGATCAGCACGGCCTTGGCCACCTTGTCTTCAGGGTACCGGGCCATGTAGCGCACCACCTCGCCGCCGCCGGTCGAGTGGCCGACATGCACGGCACCCTGGGTGCCCAGGTGGGCGACCACGGCGGCTACATCGTCGGCATAGTGGTCCATGTCGTGGCCGTCCCATACCTGGCTGGAGCGGCCATGGCCTCGCCGGTCGTGGGCGACCACCCGGTAGCCTTCAGCGAGGAAGAACAGCATCTGCGCGTCCCAGTCATCGGCACTGAGCGGCCAGCCGTGGTGGAAGTGGATCACCGGCGCATCGCGCAGGCCCCAGTCCTTGTAGAAGATCTGTACGCCGTCCTTCGTGGTTACATAGCTCATGGTCGTGTCTCCTGAGTGCAGGAAGCGAAGGGAGCTATTGAGAATAGGAGGAATTTTGGCGGGTATCAGGAAGTTGTGTTGCCTGTGCGGGCCTCTTCGCGGGTGAACCCGCTCCTACAGGGATCTCATGGATTTTGAATGCGCAGGAGCGGGTTCACCCGCGAAGAGGCCCGCACAAGCAACACTCATGTCCTTCAGACACGGTCGCGCATGCGGTACCAGGCCTTTGCCGCAGCTTCCAATGGCGCAGCCAGCAGGTCGCCGCCGGGGAAGCGGCCGTTTTCGATGCCTTGGTACAGCGCCAACAGGTCTTCATCGCCGAGAATGGCATCGCTGACCGCACGCGCCGCCGCCAGGGTCGGCAGAACGCCATGGCCGGAGAAACCCTGCAGCCAGTAGCGCTGGCCCTCGCGGCCGACGTCCGGGGTGCGCTTGATGCTGCAATCGATGTGGCCGCCCCAGGCATAGTCGATGGCCACCCCGGCCAGTTGCGGGAATACCCGCTCCAGGTACGGGCGGGTGGCGCTGGCGACGTCCTTGGGAATGCCGCCCAGGTAAGTGCAGCCACCGCCGAACAGCAGGCGGTGGTCCGGGGTCAGGCGGAAGTAGTCGGGTACGAACTGGTTGTCGATCACGCAACTGTTGCGAGGTAGTAACGAATGGGCGAAGTCGGCATCCAGAGGCGCAGTGGCTACCTGGTAGGAACCGACGGGCAACAGGCGGCGCGACAGGCCGCGGTCAAGGCGGTCGATGTAGGCGTTGCAGGCCAGCACCAACACCTGGCAGCGAACTTCGCCACGGTCGGTGCGGGCGACATAGCCGTCGCGAGCCTGCTGGTAGCTGAGCACCTGGCTCTGTTCGTAGATTCGCCCGCCAGCAGCCTCGATGGTACTGGCCAGGCCCTGCGCCAGTTTCAGTGGGTTGAGGTGGGCGCCTTTGGCATCGTACAGCGCGGCCTGGTAGCGCGGGCTGTCGATCCATTGCGGCAACTCGTCACGGCCGATCAGGCGCAGGGCGTCGTAACCCCATTTATGCTCGGCATCATGCAGCGCCTCTTCGAGCATTTTCACCCGGCGTGGCAATACTGCAGTCCACAGGCTGCCCTGCCGGTAGTCGATGTCGAAACCGTGGCGTTGGGGCAGCTCGCGCATCTCGTCGGCGGCCCAGCACATGCTGGCCCACAGCCGTTGGGTACGTTCGATGCCAAGGGCCTGCTCCAGCGGCGGCATGTCGCACGACCAGCCCAACAGCGCCTGGCCACCGTTGCGACCGGAGGCCGCCCAGGCAACCCGGCTGGCTTCCAGCAGCGTTACGCGTTTGCCGGCCTGGGTCAGGCGCAGGGCAGTATGCAGGCCGCTGAAACCGGCACCGATGATCAGTACGTCGGTGTCGTGGGGGCCTTGCAGGGTAGGGCGTAATGGGATGTTGGCGGGGTAGGTCTGGGCGTAGTAACTGGCGACGTGCTGGGCGGATTGTTTGAACATGCCGGGTTTCCGTGAAAATTATTGTGTTTATTTTCATGAAAAGTTAGCAGTTAAATTTCACGTTGCCAATGTGTTGGTCGGGGTTTGTGGTTTGCCTGTGGTTAATGTGTTGCCTGGGCTGGCCTCTTCGCGGGTGAACCCGCTCCTACAGGGGGCACGCGCAGAGAGACCGGACGTGAGAAGGCGGAAATTTCAGGACGTTGCCTTTTTCCGCGGCTGCCGTGGCTTGCTCGGAGTTGCCTTGTTTCCGGCCGTTTTGCTTTTGCCACCTGCACTGCGACGTTTCTTCTTCCAGGGCGGCGCCGCCCCGGCCGCTGGCCCGCTGATGGTCATGCGCATGCCGCTGCAACGCTCTACCAGCTTGCCCATCCACGCCGACTGCCGGGCGACGAACTCTTCCAGGGGCATCTCGCCGCTTTGCACCATGTCCAGCGCCTGCTCCCAGATTGCCGTGGTGCCGGGGTCGGCAATCGCGCGGGGAACGGCGTCGATCAGGCTGAAGGCCGCAGGTGTGGCCGACAGCGCCTTGCCGTTCTTTACCAGGTAACCGCGGTCGAGCAGGCCCTGGATAATGCTGGCGCGGGTGGCCTCGGTGCCGATGCCGGTGGTTTCCTTGAGCTTCTGCTTCAGCCGAGGGTCATCCACCAGCTTGGCCACGTTCTTCATTGCTTTGATCAGGTCGCCTTCGGTAAACGGCTTGGGTGGCTGGGTCCACAGGTCTTTCAACTGCAGGCCGTGTACGTTGCAGTCCTGGCCTTCGCGCAGCGCTGGCAACACCTGGGCCGGGGGGGCCTCGCGGCCTTTGGCCGGGGTCAGCGCTTCGGGCAAGGCGCGGCGCCAGCCCGGCTCGACGATCTGTTTGCCCACAGCACGCAGCGCATGACCGGCGCAGTCGAAGTCGGCCTGGGTGCGGTCGTATTCATGGTTGGGCAGGAACTGCGCCAGATAGCGGGCGCGGATCAGGGTATACACGGCCTTGTGTTTGGCCGGCAGGCGCGAGGGGTCGCTGGCGGCGACGGTGGGAATGATGCCATGGTGAGCGCTGACTTTGGCGTCGTTCCACGCCCGCGATCGGCGTTGCGGCTCCAGGTAGGGCTGCAGCGGCGCCAGGCTGGCATCGGCCCGTTGCAGGGCGGCGAGGATGGCGGGTGCCTCGACGTGCTGGCTTTGTGGCAAATAGCCGCAATCGCTGCGCGGGTAGGTGATCAGTTTGTGGGTTTCGTACAGTGCCTGGGCAATGTCGAGGGTTTCCTGGGCGCCGAGGCCGAACTTTTTCGAGCACAGCTCCTGCAGGGTGCCAAGGTCGAAGGGCAGCGGTGCTGCTTCGCGCACACGCTCGGTCGCTACCTTTACCGCTCGGGCAGTGCCGGCATGGCCGATGTCGGTGGCGGCCTGCTGTGCCAGGCCTTGCTTCAGGCAGCGGCCTTGGTCATCGCAGGCGTCTTCGGGGGCGCGCCATTGGGCATTGAAGCGTTGGCCGGCGTGTTCCAGTTGCACCTCGATGGCCCAGAACGGCACCGGCACGAAGTCGGCGATGCTGCGATCGCGGTCGACCACCAGGCGCAAGGTCGGCGTTTGCACGCGGCCTACCGGCAGCACACCCTGGTAGCCGGATTGGCGGCCCAGCAAGGTGAACAGCCGGCTCATGTTCATGCCGATCAGCCAGTCGGCGCGCGAGCGCCCCAGCGCCGAGTGGTACAGGTTGAACGTCTCGTGGCCTGGCAGCAGGCGCGCCAGGGCCTTGCGGATGGAGGCGTCATCCAGCGCCGACAGCCACAGGCGCTGCACCGGGCCCCGGTAGCGGCAATGCTCGACCAGCTCGCGGGCAATCATTTCGCCTTCGCGGTCGGCGTCGGTGGCAATCACCAGTTCCCGCGCTTCACCGAGCAGGCGCTTGACCGCCTTGAACTGGCTGGCGGTCTTGGGCTTTACCACCATCTTCCATTTGTCTGGAATGATCGGCAGGTCGGCCAGGTTCCAGCGCTTGTAACGTTCGTCGTAGCTGTCGGGCGGTGCGGTTTCCAGCAGGTGGCCGATGCACCAGGTGACGCAGATGTCGGTGCCTTGCCAGCAGCCGTCGCCTTTGCGGTTGGCGCCGAGCACTTTGGCGATGTCTTTTGCCTGGGAGGGTTTTTCACAGAGGAACAGGCGCATGGCCGGGACGCTTCATCGGGGTGGTGGGCCATAGGATGCGCAAGCGGGGGCGCAGAGGCAAGTTTTATCTGGATGGATGTACAGGTTTTTGTCAGGAGAAGTGTCTTTACCTGTGCCGGCCTCTTCGCGGGCAAGCCCGCTCCCACATGAATCGTATTCCCATGCAGGAGCGGGCTTGTCCGCGAAGCGGCCAGTGCAGGTTATGGATCAGGCGCGCGAGTCGCGCACCATGTCGACATGCGGGATGCCAGCTTCGAGGAATTCCTCGCTGACTACGCGAAAGCCCAGCCGCTCATAGAACGGCGTGGCGTGCACCTGGGCGCTGAGCATCTGCTGTTTCAGGTCGCGGTTCTGCGCTTCGACGATGACCGCATTGACCAACGCATCGCCCACCTTCAGGCCGCGCCAGTCCTTGAGCACCGAGATGCGCCCGATGGTGCCGTCGGCCAGCAGGCGCGCAGTACCGATCGGATAGTCGCCTTCCAGGGCCAGGAAGTGCAAGGCGTCCTGATCTTCCGAGTCGAACTCCAGCTCTGGCGGAATGTGCTGCTCGGCGACGAACACGGCTTCACGGATACGGCGGATGTCGGCGTTGTCTTTGTGCCAATCGGCGAGGCGAACGCTGATCTTATTCATTGGCGAAACCCAGGCTCCCTTGTTTGACCAGCTGCTGTACCAGCATAAGGCCATCTTCGTCCTGCAGCCACTCGGCCAGGTTATCGATGTGCAAGGCGTCGGCCGCGCATACCAGCTTCAGCAGCTCGCGCAGTTTGCCGGGCAGTGGGCAACTACGGCCGCTGGCGAACAGCAGCAGGTCATCTTCGAATTCGGACCAGGCCAGGCGTGCGCTGGGGTTGCGGATCAGGATGGCGCCTTGCTCAAGGGCATTGATCAGCTCTTCCTCGCTCAGCTCTTCGCCAACGATCTGTTCGGGGTAGCGTGGCTCGGTCATGAACTGGCCGAACCAGGTCAGCAGCAGGTCCTTGTCGCCCATGTGCTTGTCGAGCAGCGCCTTGAGGCGGTCGAGGGCATCGTGCTGGATCTGGTGCGGGTCGCTGACCGGCTGGGCGTCGGCGTCGCTGTAGCGCTCTTCGTCGGGCAGGAACTGGCCGAGGAAGTCGGTGAAATGGGTCAGCACTTCGGCAGCGCTCGGTGCGCGGAAGCCTACCGAGTAGGTCAGGCAGTCGTCCACGGCCACGCCGTAGTGGGCCAGGCGCGGTGGCAGGTAGAGCATGTCGCCAGGCTCCAGGGTCCACTCGCCGCTCTGCTCGAACTCGGCCAGGATACGCAGGTCGGCGTGCTCCAGCAGCGGGCTGTCACTGCTGCACATCTGGCCGATCTTCCAGTTGCGCTGGCCGTGGCCTTGCAGCAGGAACACATCGTAGTTGTCGAAGTGCGGGCCGACGCTGCCACCCGGGGCGGCGAAGCTGATCATCACGTCATCGATACGCCAGCTGGGCAGGAAGCGGAAGTTTTCCAGCAGTTCGGCCACTTCCGGAACGAACTGGTCAACGGCCTGTACCAGCAGAGTCCAGTCTTTTTCCGGCAGTTCGGCGAAGGTGTCTTCGCCGAACGGGCCGCGGCGCAGCTCCCACGGATGCGCGCCGTGCTCCAGCACGATACGCGACTCGACTTCATCTTCCAGGGCCAGGCCGGCGAGTTCGTCGGGGTCGATCGGGCTGATGAAGTCCGGGAAGGCCTGGCGCACCAGCAGCGGCTTCTTCTGCCAGTAGTCGCGCATGAATTCGCGGGCCGAGATGCCGCCGAGCAGCTGCAGTGGAGTATCAGGATTCATGTTCAACCTATTGAAAAAACGTAATTTTCGTACGGGAATAAAAACGCCCGGCCAGGCCGGGCGTTGTACGCGACGCTCAGCTTAGATGCGTTTGGCCTGGGCTGCCGCGTTACCGATGTAGGTAGCGGGGGTCAGCTGCTTGAGCTCGGCCTTGGCTTCGGCTGGCATGTCCAGGCCGTCGATGAAGGTCAGCAGCGCTTCTGGGGTGATGCCCTTGCCACGGGTCAGCTCTTTGAGCTTCTCGTAAGGGTTTTCGATGTTGAAGCGGCGCATCACGGTCTGGATCGGCTCGGCCAGCACTTCCCAGCAGGCGTCCAGGTCGGCGGCGATGCGAGCTTCGTTGACTTCCAGCTTGCCGATGCCTTTCAGGCTGGCCTCGAAGGCAATGACGCTGTGGGCAAAGCCCACGCCCAGGTTGCGCAGCACGGTGGAGTCGGTCAGGTCACGCTGCCAGCGCGAGATCGGCAGCTTGCTGGCCAGGTGCTGGAACAGCGCGTTGGCGATGCCCAGGTTGCCTTCGGAGTTTTCGAAGTCGATCGGGTTGACCTTGTGCGGCATGGTCGACGAACCGATTTCGCCGGCGACGGTCTTCTGCTTGAAGTAACCCAGCGAAATGTAGCCCCACACATCACGGTCGAAGTCGATCAGGATGGTGTTGAAGCGGGCGATGGCGTCGAACAGCTCGGCGATGTAGTCGTGCGGCTCGATCTGGGTGGTGTACGGGTTGAACTGCAGGCCCAGTTCGTCTTCGATGAAGGCGCGGGCGTTCTCTTCCCAGTCGATCTGTGAGTAGGCCGACAGGTGGGCGTTGTAGTTGCCCACGGCGCCGTTGATCTTGCCCAGCAGCGGTACGGCGGCAACCTGGGCGATCTGGCGCTCCAGGCGATACACGACGTTGGCCAGTTCTTTACCCAGGGTGGTCGGCGAAGCCGGCTGGCCGTGGGTGCGCGACAGCATTGGCACTTCGGCGTGGGCGTGGGCCAGGGCGCGGATGGCGTCGGCGACCTGGCGCATCAGCGGCAGCAGCACTTCGTCACGGCCGGCGCGCAGCATCAGGGCGTGGGACAGGTTGTTGATGTCCTCGCTGGTGCAGGCGAAGTGGATGAACTCGCTGACCTTGGCCAGCTCAGGCAGCTTGGCGGCCTGCTCCTTGAGGAGGTATTCAATGGCCTTGACGTCGTGGTTGGTGGTGCGCTCGATTTCCTTGACGCGCTCGGCGTGCTCCAGCTTGAAATCGTTGGCCAGGCTGTCCAGCAGGGCGTTGGCTTCGGCGGAGAACGCCGGCACTTCGCCGATTTGCGGGTGGGCGGCCAGGCGCTGCAGCCAGCGCACTTCGACCAGGGCGCGGAAACGGATCAGGCCGAATTCGCTGAAAATGGGGCGCAAGGCCTGGGTTTTGCCGGCATAACGGCCGTCTACAGGGGAAACCGCAGTGAGCGAAGAAAGCTGCATGGGGTGTTCTCGGACAGTCAGGCTTTTGGAAGGGCGCATATCATACATGAAAAATGCGCCAGGGTCGGGTGGCTGACCAAAGGTCGGCCCAATTTGGATCAGGTGGCAGACCCTGTGGGAGCGGGCATGTCCGCGAACACCGGCGTAGCCGGTGCCATACACCGCGTCGCCTGCTTCGCGGGCATGCCCGCTCCCACAAAGGGCAGCCCAGCCCGTCAGTTCGGGCTGCGCATCATGTCGTACAGTTCGTTCAGCAACTTGCGCCGGCTGAACACCAGTTGCCAACGGTGCCCGCCCAGCTGCCGCCACAGTCGCGCGGCGCGGATGCCGGCCAGCAGCAGGGCGCGGATCTTCGAGGCGTTGTTGGGCTGCTGCAGGAAGCGCATGTCGCCGTGCACCTGGATGCGCTGGCGCAAGGTGCTCAGGGTGTCCTGGTACAAGGCTCCACTGGAAGCAATGACGTTTTCGTGAACCAGGCCGAAATGCTCGGCCTGCGACTGGATTTGCGGCAGGCGGTTGCCGATGGTGTCCAGCAGGTCGCCACGCTTGTTCAGCTGGCGCTCCAGGCCCAGCATCGACAGGGCGTAGCGCAGCGGCTCGCGCTGCAGGCTGTTGGGGTCGCGCTCGAGGGCGCCGATCAGTGCCCGGTAGCCGTCGCGCAGGTTCAGGTCGTCACCGCCGAACACCTCCAGGGTGTCCTTGGGGTCGCGCACCAGCAGGCTGCCCAGCATGCAGCCGATATTGGCTTCACTGGCCTGGCCGGTGCGGGCGATGCGGTCGACCAGCACGGCGGCCTGGAACACGCCACCCAACGCAATCAGCTGCTCCTGCAGGTTGCTCATGCGCGCGGGCTCCATGGCTCGGCAGCCTCGATCACGCCACCGCCCAGGCACACTTCGCCGTCGTAGAACACCACCGACTGGCCCGGCGTAACGGCGCGCTGAGGCTCGTCGAACACGGCGCGGTAGCCGCTGGCGGTGCGTTCCAGGGTGCATCGCTGGTCGCTCTGGCGGTAGCGCACCTTGGCAGTCAGCTGGCGCGGGCTGTCGAGGTCGACCGGGTTGACCCAGAAAATTTCCGAGGCCAGCAGGGCGCGGGAGAACAGCCATGGGTGCTCGTTGCCCTGGCCGACCACCAGCACGTTGCGAGCCAGGTCCTTGTGCAGCACGTACCACGGCTCGTCACTGGCATCCTTCAGGCCGCCAATGCCCAGGCCCTGACGCTGGCCGATGGTGTGGTACATCAGGCCATGGTGGCGGCCGATCACTTCACCTTCGGTGGTTTCAATGTCGCCCGGCTGGGCCGGCAGGTACTGCTTGAGGAAGTCGCTGAAGCGGCGCTCGCCAATGAAGCAGATGCCGGTGGAGTCTTTCTTCTTGGCGGTGGCCAGGCCGTGTTTCTCGGCAATGGCGCGTACTTCGGGTTTTTCCAGTTCGCCGACCGGGAACAGGGTGCGGGCAATTTCCTGGCCGCCGACGGCGTGCAGGAAGTAGCTCTGGTCCTTGTTCGGGTCCAGGCCCTTGAGCAGTTCGGTGAGCGCGCCAGTATCGCGGCGGCGCACGTAGTGGCCGGTGGCGATCAGGTCGGCACCCAGCGACAGGGCGTAGTCGAGAAACGCCTTGAACTTGATTTCGCGGTTGCAGAGGATATCGGGGTTAGGGGTGCGGCCAGCCTTGTATTCCTCAAGGAAGTGCTCGAACACGTTGTCCCAGTATTCGGCGGCGAAGTTGGCGGTGTGCAGCTTGATGCCGATACGGTCGCACACGGCCTGGGCGTCGGCCAGGTCTTCACGGGCGGTGCAGTATTCGGTGCCGTCGTCCTCTTCCCAGTTCTTCATGAACAGCCCTTCCACCTGGTAGCCCTGCTCGATGAGCAGAAGGGCTGAGACGGAAGAGTCCACGCCGCCGGACATGCCGACGATGACGCGGGTCTTGGCGGGGTCTTTAAGTGCTGGGCTGGTCATGGGTACCGGTGTGTATCAAGGGGGAAAAACGCCGATTCTATCAAACCCGTGGCGCCGCGTCAGTCGCGTAGCAGGTCGAGGCTGTGCAGCGGGCCTTTGAGGTAGTCATCAAGGCAGCGTGGCACCAGCTCGCTGCGCCAGCGAGTGGGGTCGGCCAGCAGTTCGTCGCGGGTCAGCCACACGGCGCGGACGATGTCGCTGTCCAGTGCCAGGTCGGCATGGTGGCGTACGGGGCGGGCGGCGAAGCAGACGCGCTGGTAGGTCACGCCGTTGCTGGGGGCGGTGTACAGGTAGATGCCGACCAGGCCGATCAGCTCGACCTCCCAGGCGGTTTCTTCCAAGGTTTCGCGCAGGGCGGCCTGGGACAGGGTCTCGTTGGGTTCGAGGTGGCCGGCAGGCTGGTTGAAGACGTGCTGGTTGGCTTTGAATTCCTCGACGAAGAGGAACTTGCCTTCGTGCTCGACGATGGTCGCTACGGTGATGTGGGGTTGCCAGGTCATTTGCCATGTCCTTTCAGGTTGCCGGGACCGCCTTGCGGTCCTTCGCGGGCTCGCCCGCTCCCACAGGTGCAGTGCAGGTCTTGCTGGCAGCACCTTTCCTGTGGGAGCGGGCAAGCCCGCGAAGGGCTGCGCAGCGGCCCCGATCCAGAAAGCACAAACCCCGGTGCGTGGCCGGGGTTTGTGCTGTTACTTCAAGCGAACCTTACAGGGCAGCGATGGCGCTGTTCAGGGTCTGGCTCGGGCGCATCACCTTGGCGGTCAGCTCGGCATCCGGGGCGTAGTAGCCGCCGATGTCGGCTGGCTTGCCCTGAACGGCGTTGAGCTCGGCGACGATGGTCGCTTCGTTCTCGGCCAGGGTTTTTGCCAGTGGTGCGAAGCGTGCCTGCAGGGCAGCGTCGTCCGTCTGAGCGGCCAAGGCTTCGGCCCAGTACAGGGTCAGGTAGAAGTGGCTACCGCGGTTGTCGATACCGCCGACTTTGCGCGACGGCGACTTGTTGGTGTCGAGGAACTTGCCGGTAGCCTGGTCCAGGGTGTTGGCCAGAACCTTGGCGCGCGGGTTGTCGTAGGTGTTGCCCAGGTGCTCCAGGGAAGCGGCCAGGGCCAGGAATTCACCCAGCGAGTCCCAACGCAGGAAGTTCTCTTCAACCAGCTGCTGCACGTGCTTCGGAGCCGAACCGCCGGCGCCGGTTTCGAACAGGCCACCGCCGTTCATCAGTGGCACGATCGACAGCATCTTGGCGCTGGTGCCCAGTTCCATGATCGGGAACAGGTCGGTCAGGTAGTCGCGCAGCACGTTGCCGGTCACCGAGATGGTGTCCTTGCCTTCGCGGATGCGGGCCAGGGAGAACTTGATGGCGTCGACCGGTGCCAGGATGCGGATATCCAGGCCGGTGGTGTCGTGATCTTTCAGGTACTGCTGCACCTTCTCGATCATGACGCCGTCGTGGGCGCGAGCCGGGTCCAGCCAGAACACCGCCGGGGTGTTGCTCAGGCGGGCACGGTTGACGGCCAGCTTGACCCAGTCCTGGATCGGCGCGTCCTTGGTCTGGCACATGCGGAAGATGTCACCGGCTTCGACGTTCTGCTCCAGTACGACGTTGCCCTTGCCATCGACTACGCGAACCACGCCGTCAGCCTTGATCTGGAAGGTCTTGTCGTGGGAGCCGTACTCTTCGGCCTTTTGCGCCATCAGGCCAACGTTCGGCACGCTGCCCATGGTGGTCGGGTCGAAGGCACCGTTGGCCTTGCAGTCTTCGATGGTGGCCTGGTAGATGCCGGCATAGCAGCGGTCCGGGATCACGGCCTTGGCGTCTTGCAGTTCGCCTGCGGTGTTCCACATCTTGCCCGAGTCACGGATCATGGCCGGCATCGAGGCGTCGACGATCACGTCGCTCGGCACGTGCAGGTTGGTGATGCCTTTGTCGGAGTTGACCATGGCCAGGGCCGGGCGCTCGGCGTACAGGGCCTGGATGTCGGCTTCGATCTCGGCCTGCTTGTCGGCTGGCAGGTCCTTGATACGGGCGTACAGGTCGCCGATACCGTTGTTGGCGTTGAAGCCTACTTCGGCCAGGGCAGCGGCGTGCTTGGTCAGCACGTCGTTGTAGAATTCTTCGACGATGACGCCGAACATGATCGGGTCGGAGACCTTCATCATGGTGGCTTTCAGGTGCACCGACAGCAGCACGCCGGCGGCCTTGGCATCGGCGATCTGCTCGGCGATGAAGGCTTTCAGGGCCTTGCGGCTCATGGTGGCGCAGTCGATGACTTCGGCGGCTTTGACGGCGGTCTTTTCTTTCAGCACGGTGGTGCTGCCGTCTTTGCCGACCAGCTCGATGCGCAGGCTGTCGTCAGCTTCGATCAGTGCGGCTTTTTCGCTGCCGTAGAAGTCGCCCTGGGTCATGTGGGCAACGTGCGACTTGGAGTCAGCGGCCCAGGCGCCCATCTTGTGTGGGTGCTTGCGGGCGTAGTTCTTGACCGACAGCGGCGCGCGGCGGTCGGAGTTGCCTTCGCGCAGCACCGGGTTCACGGCGGAGCCCTTGATGCGGTCGTAGCGGGCACGGGATTCTTTTTCTTCCGCGGTGGCCGGCTCGTCGGCGTAGTCAGGGATGTTGAAGCCCTTGCCTTGCAGTTCCTTGATCGCGGCTTTGAGCTGCGGTACCGAGGCGCTGATGTTCGGCAGCTTGATGATGTTGGCTTCAGGGGTGGTAGCCAGCTGGCCCAGTTCCGCCAGGTGATCGCCTACTTGCTTCTCTGCGCCCAGTTGCTCCGGGAAGGCGGCAAGGATACGGCCAGCCAGGGAAATGTCGCGAGTTTCGACAGCGATGTCAGCCGAGGCGGTGAACGCTTCGATGATCGGCAGCAGCGAGTAAGTGGCGAGGGCGGGGGCTTCGTCGGTGAAGGTATAGATGATCTTGGAACGGGTGGGCATGCGGGTTAACTCTCTGTGTGCTGAGCGTGCTCGAGTCTCGTGGTGCGCAGGGTAGGCGCATCGCCCTGGCAGCGCCATGAGCGGAAAGTCGAGAGGCTGCGAGCGGTGATGGTGGATGCATCAGTCGAGCGTCAAGTGCTGGGGTGCGGTAACAACCCAGGCTTAGTGGCCGTTGATGGCCTAGGGCGGTCCGCATTTCCTGGGATTCGCCCCGATGACCCTTCGGTCGCGGCGGAGTATACCAAACCATTTGGGCTAATCAGCAAGGCCAAGTGATATCGGCCCATTTATAAGACCAAAGACTAAGCGGCAATGCGGCGGGTTGTCGCATGCCTTGCAGGTCGGCAGATGTGGTTTAGGCTCAGTGGATCGCACGATGTCCAAACCACACCCGACAGCGGAGTAGTGCAAGCATGGGATACCAGAAAATCAAGGTTCCGACCGACGGCAGCAAGATCACCGTCAATGCAGATCATTCGCTTAATGTGCCTGATCATCCGATCATTCCTTACATCGAAGGCGACGGGATCGGCGTCGATGTCTCGCCAGTGATGATCAAGGTGGTCGATGCCGCCGTGGAGAAGGCCTACGGCGGCAAGCGCAAGATTGCCTGGATGGAGGTGTACGCTGGCGAGAAAGCCACCCAGGTGTATGACCAGGATACCTGGCTACCACAGGAAACCCTCGATGCCGTGCGTGATTACGTGGTATCGATCAAGGGCCCGCTGACCACCCCGGTCGGTGGCGGCATCCGCTCACTCAACGTAGCCCTGCGCCAGCAACTGGACCTGTATGTGTGCCTGCGGCCGGTGTTGTGGTTCCAGGGTGTACCGAGCCCGGTGAAAAAGCCTGGCGACGTCGACATGGTGATTTTCCGCGAGAACTCCGAAGACATCTATGCCGGCATCGAGTGGAAGGCCGGATCGCCCGAGGCGAACAAGGTGATCAAGTTCCTGAAGGAGGAAATGGGTGTCACCAAGATCCGCTTCGACCAGGACTGCGGCATTGGCGTCAAGCCGGTGTCGAAGGAGGGTACCAAGCGACTGGTGCGCAAGGCCCTGCAGTACGTGGTGGATAACGACCGCGAATCGCTGACCCTGGTGCACAAGGGCAACATCATGAAGTTCACCGAAGGTGCCTTCAAGGACTGGGGCTACGAAGTGGCGCGTGATGAGTTCGGTGCTGAACTGCTCGATGGCGGCCCGTGGATGAAGTTCAAGAACCCCAAGACCGGCCGCGAGGTCATCGTCAAGGACGCCATTGCCGACGCCATGCTGCAGCAGATCCTGCTACGCCCGGCCGAGTACGACGTGATCGCCACCCTCAACCTCAACGGTGACTACCTGTCCGATGCCCTGGCGGCGGAAGTGGGCGGAATCGGCATTGCGCCGGGCGCCAACCTGTCCGACACCGTGGCCATGTTCGAGGCTACTCACGGCACTGCGCCCAAGTATGCCGGGCAGGACAAGGTCAACCCGGGCTCGGTGATCCTCTCGGCAGAGATGATGCTGCGCCACATGGGTTGGACCGAAGCCGCCGACCTGATCATCAAGGGTACCAATGGCGCTATTGCGGCCAAGACCGTGACCTACGATTTCGAGCGGCTGATGGACGGCGCCAGGCTGGTGAGCAGCTCAGGCTTTGGCGACGAAATGATCAAGCACATGTAAAGCAAGAGAAAACCGGCCGCCTCCTGTAAAGAAGCGGTCGGTTGCTTCGTATACCGGCACAGCGCAGGCAGTCAGGCTTTTGCGGTTTCGCTTTGCGGCTCGCCCAAGGATCTGGCAGCCTCTGCTGCTGCGGCCGCGGCATCCTTGATTTCGACGGCGTGCAAGCCTTTGGGGCCCTGGACGATGTCGAATACCACGGCCTGGCCTGCCTTCAGGGTCTTGTAACCGTCCATTCGGATGGCGGAATAATGGGCGAACAGGTCATCGGATTTACCTTCCTCATTGATGAATCCATAGCCCTTGGCATTGTTGAACCACTTGACTTTACCGCTTGCCATCCCTATGTCCCTCTGCAAAGGACTCCATCACTGGAGTATCATCCACTTCATCCGCATACGAACCTTGCGAAAAATCTGGTTGACTGCGCGGATCTTTATCGCCCACGGTGGGTTCTTATTGGTTGTAACACCGTTTTGCCGATAGTCAAGGTCACGCGGCGCCTGCGCTGGCGGTGGCCTGTGCAGTCAACCCGCAACCTTAACCTGACGCTCATGATGAAATTCTTTCCATGCATGCACCTAGTGAGATTCGACTAACATTCAATCAGGATCGCCCGCAATCGAATGAGGACGATGGCTCAGGTCTTGCAGTCCAGGAAGCCAAGCCGATCCTGCAGGCGCCACCGATGTACAAGGTGGTTTTGTTCAACGATGACTACACGCCAATGGATTTCGTCGTCGAAGTGCTCGAGACGTTCTTCAGTCTGAACCGCGAGCTGGCGACCAAGATCATGCTGACCGTCCATACCGAAGGGCGGGCAGTGTGCGGATTGTTTACCCGTGACATCGCCGAAACAAAGGCTATGCAGGTCAACCAATACGCCAGGGAAAGCCAGCATCCGCTACTCTGTGAAATCGAGAAGGACGGTTAATCGCCGACCACTTGGGTATGAGGTGAAGCTATGTTAAACCGCGAGCTCGAAGTCACCCTCAATCTTGCCTTCAAGGAGGCCCGTTCGAAGCGTCATGAGTTCATGACCGTCGAACATCTGCTGCTGGCACTCCTTGACAATGAGGCTGCCGCGACCGTTCTGCGCGCCTGTGGCGCCAATCTCGACAAGCTCAAGCACGACCTGCAAGAGTTCATCGATTCCACCACGCCGTTGATCCCTGTGAACGACGAAGACCGTGAAACCCAGCCGACCCTGGGCTTCCAGCGCGTGCTTCAGCGTGCCGTGTTCCACGTGCAAAGCTCTGGCAAGCGCGAAGTGACCGGCGCCAACGTGCTGGTGGCGATCTTCAGCGAACAGGAAAGCCAGGCCGTGTTCCTGCTCAAGCAGCAGAGCGTGGCCCGTATCGACGTGGTCAACTACATCGCCCATGGCATCTCCAAGGTGCCAGGGCATGGTGCGCAATCTGAAAGCGACCAGGACATGCAGGACGAAGAGGGCGGTGAAACCTCCTCTTCGAGCAACCCGCTGGACGCCTACGCCAGCAACCTGAACGAACTGGCCCGTGCTGGCCGTATCGACCCGCTGGTAGGTCGCGAGCAGGAAGTGGAGCGCGTGGCGCAAATCCTGGCCCGTCGGCGCAAGAACAACCCGCTGTTGGTGGGTGAGGCAGGCGTGGGCAAGACGGCCATCGCCGAAGGCCTGGCCAAGCGCATCGTCGATGGTCAGGTGCCTGACCTGCTGGCACAGAGCGTGGTGTACTCCCTCGATCTGGGTGCCTTGCTGGCCGGAACCAAGTACCGTGGTGACTTCGAGAAGCGCTTCAAGGCGCTGCTCGGTGAGCTGCGCAAGCGTCCGCAGGCCATCCTGTTCATCGACGAGATTCACACCATTATCGGTGCCGGCGCGGCGTCGGGCGGGGTGATGGATGCCTCCAATCTGCTCAAGCCGTTGCTGTCGTCGGGTGAAATCCGCTGCATCGGTTCGACCACGTTCCAGGAGTTTCGCGGCATCTTCGAGAAGGATCGTGCCTTGGCGCGTCGTTTCCAGAAGGTGGATGTCAGCGAGCCATCGGTCGAAGACACCGTGGGCATCCTGCGCGGCCTGAAAGGCCGTTTCGAAAGCCACCACAACATCGAGTACAGCGACGAAGCCCTGCGCGCCGCCGCCGAACTGGCCTCGCGCTACATCAATGACCGGCACATGCCTGACAAGGCCATTGATGTGATCGACGAGGCTGGTGCTTACCAGCGCCTGCAGCCGGAGGCCAATCGCGTCAAGCGCATCGATGTGCCGCAAGTGGAAGACATCGTTGCCAAGATCGCGAGAATTCCGCCGAAGCACGTCACCAGTTCCGACAAGGAGCTGCTGCGCAACCTTGAGCGCGACCTGAAACTGACCGTGTTTGGCCAGGACCAGGCAATCGACTCGCTGGCCACCGCGATCAAGTTGTCCCGTGCCGGCCTCAAGTCGCCAGACAAGCCGGTGGGTTCGTTCCTGTTCGCCGGCCCTACCGGCGTCGGCAAGACCGAAGCGGCGCGGCAGCTGGCCAAGGCACTGGGTGTGGAATTGGTGCGTTTCGACATGTCTGAGTACATGGAGCGCCACACCGTGTCGCGTTTGATTGGTGCGCCGCCGGGTTATGTCGGTTTTGACCAGGGTGGCTTGTTGACCGAGGCAATCACCAAACAGCCGCACTGCGTATTGTTGCTCGACGAAATCGAGAAGGCCCACCCGGAAGTCTTCAATCTGCTGCTGCAGGTGATGGATCACGGGACCCTGACCGACAACAACGGGCGCAAGGCCGACTTCCGTAACGTGATCCTGATCATGACCACCAACGCCGGTGCAGAAACCGCGGCGCGGGCGTCGATCGGCTTCACTCATCAGGACCACGCGTCCGATGCCATGGAAGTGATCCGCAAAAGCTTCACGCCAGAGTTCCGCAACCGTCTGGATACCATCATCCAGTTTGGCCGCCTGAGCACGGAGACGATCAAAAGCATCGTCGACAAGTTCCTTATCGAACTGCAGGCGCAGCTGGAAGACAAGCGTGTGCTGCTGGAGGTCAGCGATGAAGCGCGCGGTTGGCTGGCGGTGTCGGGCTATGACGTGCAGATGGGTGCGCGGCCAATGGCGCGGCTGATCCAGGACAAGATCAAGCGGCCGCTGGCCGAGGAGATCCTGTTTGGCGAGCTGGCCGAGCATGGTGGCGTGGTGCATGTCGACCTGCGCGATGGCGAACTGGTGTTCGACTTCGAAACCACGGCTGAGGTCGCGTGATGTGCAGGGGCTGCCTTGCAGCCCCTGCAATTTCTTGAGGCACAAAAAAGCCCGGCACCTGGCCGGGCTTTTTCATGGCTTGAGCTTAGCGCGCACGGTAGGTGATGCGGCCCTTGCTCAGGTCGTACGGCGTCAGCTCGACGCGGACCTTGTCGCCAGTGAGAATACGGATGTAGTTCTTGCGCATCTTTCCGGAGATGTGCGCGGTTACGACGTGCCCGTTTTCCAACTCCACGCGGAACATGGTGTTGGGCAGGGTGTCGACGACAGTACCTTCCATTTCGAAGCTGTCTTCTTTCGACATGCAGTTGAGCCCTCGGATCCAGTGTTAGCCCGACGCATATCCGCACCGGGCAAAAAAGTGGCGTGGATTATGCCGGAAAACTGCGTGTCAAGCCAATGCTTTCAGTTGAGGGTGACCCAGCGCTGGTTTATCAGCAACTCGATGGGGCGGTACTGCGTCTTGTAGTTCATCTTCTTGCAGTTCTTGATCCAGTAGCCCAGGTAAACCGCCTCCAGGTCCTGGCGCAGCGCTTCGGTGATCTGCCAGAGAATGGCGAAACGGCCAAGGCTGCGGCGCTCCTCGTCCGGCTCGTAGAAGGTGTACACCGCCGACAGGCCATTGGGTAGCAGGTCGCACACTGCCACCGCCATCAACCGGCCTTCCAGGCGAAACTCGTAGAACCAGCAGAACGGCAGGTCGCGCACCAGGAAGGTGGAGAACTGATCGCGGCTGGGCGGGTACATGTCGCCGTCGGCGTGGCGCGTTTCGATATAGCGCCGGTACAGCTCGAAATACTCTTCCCTGAACGCCGGGCGTGCTGCGGTTACGGTCAGGTCGGCGTTACGCTTGAGAATGCGCCGCTGCTGGCGGTTGGGGATGAAGCGCGCCGCCGGGATGCGCGCCGGCACGCAGGCATTGCAGTTCTGGCAGTGCGGGCGGTACAGGTGGTCGCCACTGCGGCGAAAGCCCATTTCCGATAAATCGGCGTACACATGCACGTCCATCGGCTGGCTGGGGTCGAGGAACAGCGTGGTCGCCTGCTCCTCCGGCAGGTAGCTGCAGGAGTGGGGCTGAGTGGCATAGAACTTCAACCGCGCCAACTCTGTCATGATCAACCCCTTCGGTGAGACTTTGAGTTAAGTGTAAGCCAGCTACGGGAACTCGCCTAGGCAACCCATGAAGCGCTATTGGGCTGGTCAAGGTGGTGTGCCAGGTAGCTGGCGAACTCGGCACGGCTGATGGCGTGGGCGCCCAGGCTGTGCAGGTGGTTGGTGGGCATCTGGCAGTCGATAAGCACGAAACCGGCGTCTCGCAGGTGGTTGACCAAGGTTACGAAACCGACCTTGGAGGCGTTGTCGGCGCGGCTGAACATCGATTCGCCAAAGAACAGCTGGCCCATGGCCAGGCCGTACAGGCCCCCAACCAGTTCGCCATCCTGGCGAACTTCAACCGAATGGGCGATGCCACGGCGGTGCAGTTCGCAGTAGGCGTTGCGCATGGTGTCGGTGATCCAGGTGCCGTCAGCGTAATCGCGCGGCGCGGCGCAGGCGGCGATCACGCCCGGGAAGTCGGTGTCGAAACTGACCTGGTAGCGGCCTTGGCGCATCAGCTTGGCCAGCGAGCGCGAGACATGCAACTGGTCAGGCAACAACACCGTGCGCGGGTCAGGTGACCACCACAGGATCGGCTGGCCGTCCTGGTACCACGGGAAGCAGCCGTGGCGATACGCCTGCACCAGGCGCTCGGGGCTCAGGTCTCCGCCGGCGGCCAGTAGGCCGTTGGGGTCGTGCAGCGCCTTTTCCAGGGGGGGGAAGGTCAGCGAGTCGCGGGTCAGCCAGGTGAGCATGGTCTATCGTGCGGTGGGGGAGGGGAGAGGGCAGCATGGCTTGGGTCAAAAGCGGGGTCAATCTCTTTGGGTGCCTCAACGCCGGCGCGGTCCCCTGCACAAGGCTACCCCTACAGAGGGGCACGGCAATTTAGGCAATTTCCTACACATTCATCAAACCGCAGGCACCATCGGCTACATTTGCTGTCACACCTGTGCAAAAACACAGCATAAGCCTTTGTCACAAAAGAAAATGCGTGCTCAAATTGCAGCTATACGAATTCGCCTCCGGCCAAACCCCCATACGGCGTGCCGCCATGGCGGCTGGCGGGCAGTAATGTTAAAAGTAGTGGTTCGTTGGTCGCGCAGCGGCCGATCACTATTGGACGCGCACCACGCGCAGGAATAGACGCGTTTTGAAGAAATCCACCGCAACTCCAGCTCCATTGCCTGTGCCACTGTGGCGGCAGCAGCTGCATTATCGCCTCAAGGAAGGTGCGTTGATCGCTGTCGGCGCCCTGTGCCTGTACCTGTGGATGGCGCTGCTGACCTACGACACCTCGGACCCGGGCTTCAGCCACACCAGCAACGTCGACCAGGTGCAGAATGCAGCCGGGCGTGCCGGTGCCTACTTCGCCGACATCCTGTTCATGGTGCTGGGTTACTTCGCCTATATTTTCCCGCTGCTGCTGGCGGTCAAGACCTGGCAGATTTTCCGCGAACGCCACCAGCCGTGGGATTGGAGCGGCTGGCTGTTCTCCTGGCGGCTGATTGGCCTGGTGTTCCTGGTGCTGTCTGGGGCGGCGTTGGCGCATATCCACTTTCACCCGTCAGCCGGCCTGCCGTTCTCCGCCGGTGGTGCGCTGGGCGAAAGCCTGGGTGACCTGGCGCGCAATCTGCTGAACGTGCAGGGCAGCACGCTGATGTTCATTGCCCTGTTCCTGTTCGGCCTGACCGTCTTCACCGACCTGTCGTGGTTCAAGGTGATGGACCTGACCGGCAAGATCACCCTCGACCTGTGCGAGCTGGTGCAAGGGGCTGCCACCCGCTGGTGGGAAGCGCGCAACGAGCGCAAGCGCCTTGAGGCGCAACTGCGCGAGGACGAACCGGTGTTCAAGGCCGCGCCGATGGCTGCCGAGAAGCGCGAGCCGGCCAAGCCTTCGCTGCGCGAGCGCATCCTCAAGCGTGAAGAAAAAACCGCCCAGCCGGTTGAGCCGACCCTTGCACGCGAACCGATTGTACCGCCGCGTGAAACGGCGTCTGAGGCATTGGCGCCGCGTGAAACCGTGGTGCCCCGCCAGCAGCACCCAGCGCCCACCATTGTGCCGCCGTCAGCCGCCAGGGCGCCGGAGCCGAGCAAGCGGGCGATGAAGGAAAAGCAGGCGCCGCTGTTCGTCGACAGCGCCGTGGAGGGCACCTTGCCTTCGATTTCCATTCTCGACCCGGCTGAACAGAAGAAGATCGAGTATTCGCCAGAATCCCTGGCCGGCGTCGGCCAGTTGCTGGAAATCAAGCTCAAGGAGTTCGGTGTGGAAGTGGCGGTGGATTCGATCCACCCCGGCCCGGTGATTACCCGTTACGAAATCCAGCCGGCCGCAGGCGTGAAGGTCAGCCGCATCGCCAACCTGGCCAAGGACCTGGCGCGTTCGCTGGCCGTGACCAGTGTGCGAGTGGTCGAGGTCATCCCTGGCAAGACCACAGTGGGTATCGAGATACCCAACGAAAACCGCCAGATGGTGCGCTTCTCCGAAGTGCTGGCCACGTCGCAGTATGACGAGCAGAAATCGCCCGTCACGTTGGCGCTGGGCCATGATATCGGCGGCAAGCCGGTGATCACCGACCTGGCCAAGATGCCCCACCTGTTGGTGGCCGGTACGACCGGTTCCGGTAAGTCGGTGGGTGTGAACGCGATGATTTTGTCGATCCTGTTCAAGTCCAGCCCGGAAGACGCGCGGCTGATCATGATCGACCCGAAAATGCTTGAATTGTCGATCTACGAAGGCATTCCGCACCTGCTGTGCCCGGTGGTCACCGACATGAAGGACGCCGCCAATGCCCTGCGCTGGAGCGTGGCCGAGATGGAGCGGCGCTACAAACTGATGGCGGCCATGGGCGTGCGTAACCTGGCCGGTTTCAATCGCAAGATCAAGGACGCCCAGGAGGCTGGCGAAATCATCCATGACCCGCTGTATCGCCGTGAGAGCATGGACGATGAGCCGCCTGCGTTGAAAACCCTGCCGACCATCGTGGTGGTGGTGGACGAATTCGCCGACATGATGATGATCGTCGGCAAGAAGGTCGAGGAGCTGATCGCCCGTATCGCGCAGAAGGCACGGGCGGCCGGTATTCATCTGATCCTCGCCACCCAGCGCCCGTCGGTGGACGTGATCACCGGCCTGATCAAGGCCAACATCCCGACCCGTATGGCGTTCCAGGTGTCGAGCAAGATCGACTCGCGTACCATCATCGACCAGGGCGGTGCCGAGCAGTTGCTGGGCCATGGCGACATGCTGTACATGCCGCCGGGCACCAGCCTGCCGATCCGGGTACACGGCGCATTCGTGTCCGACGACGAAGTGCACCGCACGGTCGAGGCGTGGAAGCTGCGTGGCGCCCCGGACTACAACGACGATATCCTCAACGGCGTCGAAGAAGCCGGTAGCGGCTTTGATGGCGGTGGCGGTGGTGGCGACGGTGACGATGCCGAAACCGACGCCCTGTATGATGAAGCGGTGCAATTCGTGCTTGAGAGCCGTCGTGCCTCCATTTCTGCCGTGCAACGCAAGCTGAAGATCGGCTACAACCGTGCCGCGCGCATGATCGAGTCGATGGAGATGGCCGGCGTAGTCACCCCGATGAACAGCAACGGCTCGCGGGAAGTGATTGCCCCGGGCGGCCCGCGCGACTGATGAACACCCTGCCGGGCGCCAACGGTGGCGTCCGGCCTTTTCAACGCTCAATGAGGATTCCCATGCGCGCGATTCGCATGCTGTTGGTTTCTGCCCTGACCCTGGGCTCGGTTACTGCTTATGCCGGTGAGCAAGACGTACAACGCCTGACGCAGCTGCTGGAAAAGTCGCAGACCATCGAGGCCAACTTCTCCCAGCTGACCCTGGGCGCCGATGGCACCAGCTTGCAGGAAACCTCGGGCAAGATGGCGGTCAAGCGCCCTGGCCTGTTCTACTGGCATACCGATGCGCCACAGGAGCAAGTGGTGGTCTCGGACGGCAAGAACGTCACCCTGTGGGACCCGGACCTGGAGCAGGCCACCATCAAGAAGCTCGACGTGCGGCTGAACCAGACCCCAGCCCTGTTGCTGTCCGGTGATGTGTCGAAGATCAGCCAGAGCTTTGACATTGCGTCCAAGGAGCAGGGCGAAGTGATGGACTTCACCCTCAAGCCAAAGACCAAGGACACCCTGTTCGACTCGCTGCGCGTGTCGTTCCGCAAAGGCCTGATCAACGACATGCAACTGATCGACAGCGTCGGCCAGCGCACCAACATCCTGTTCAATGGCGTCAAGGCCAACCAGGCGGTGCCGGACAGCAAGTTCAAGTTCGACATCCCCAAGGGCGCGGATGTGATCAAGGAGTAACCAGAGCTCGCCATGGACCTGTTTCGAAGCGAACCCGTCGCCCAGCCCCTGGCCGCCCGTCTGCGCCCCTCCAGCCTGGACGAGTACGTCGGCCAGGAGCACCTGCTGGCGCGCGGCAAACCGCTGCGCGAGGCGCTGGAGCAAGGTGCGCTGCATTCGATGATCTTCTGGGGCCCTCCCGGGGTCGGCAAGACCACGCTGGCGCGGTTGCTGGCGCAGTTCTGTGATGCGCACTTCGAAACGGTGTCGGCAGTGCTGGCCGGGGTGAAAGAGATCCGCCAGGCGGTGGAGGTGGCCAAACAGCAGGCTGGCCAATATGGCCGTCGCACCATCCTGTTCGTTGACGAGGTGCACCGCTTCAACAAGTCGCAGCAGGACGCCTTTTTGCCCTATGTCGAGGACGGCACCCTGCTGTTCATCGGTGCCACCACCGAAAACCCGTCGTTCGAGCTGAACAATGCGCTGCTGTCGCGGGCGCGGGTGTATGTGCTCAAGAGCCTGGACGAAGCGGCCCTGCGCAAGCTGGTCAACCGTGCGCTGACAGAAGAGCGTGGCCTGGGCAAGCGTAACCTGCGGGTGGGCGACGACGCCTTCAAGATGCTGATGGCCGCCGCCGACGGCGATGGCCGGCGCATGCTCAACTTCCTCGAGAACGCCTCGGACCTGGCTGAAGACGGCAGCGAGATCGACGTCGAGATGCTGCAGAGCCTGCTGGGTGACAGTCGCCGCCGTTTCGACAAGGGCGGCGAGGCGTTCTACGACCAGATATCCGCGCTGCACAAGTCGGTGCGCGGCTCCAACCCCGATGGCGCCCTGTACTGGTTTGCACGCATGCTCGACGGCGGCTGCGATCCGTTGTACATCGCCCGCCGTGTGGTGCGCATGGCCAGCGAGGACATCGGCAATGCTGACCCGCGTGCGCTTAGCCTGTGCCTGGCAGCCTGGGATGTGCAGGAGCGCCTTGGCAGTCCCGAGGGCGAGTTGGCGGTGGCCCAGGCCATCACCTACCTGGCCTGTGCGCCCAAGAGCAACGCGGTGTACGTGGGCTTCAAGACTGCCCTGCGCGAAGCGGCCGAGCACGGTTCGCTGGAGGTGCCGTTGCACCTGCGCAATGCCCCGACCAAACTGATGAAGCAGTTGGGCTATGGCGACGAGTACCGCTATGCCCACGATGAACCCGACGCCTACGCTGCTGGTGAGGATTACTTCCCCGACGAGCTGGAGCCACGCCAGTACTATCAGCCGGTGCCCCGTGGCCTGGAACTGAAAATTGGCGAGAAGCTGCGCCACCTGGCCGATCTCGACCGCAACAGCCCCCGCCAGCGGAGAAAATCATGATTGCACTTATCGCCGCGGTCAGCGCGGGTGGTATCGCCGGTACCTTGTTGCGCTTTGCTACCACCAACTGGGTGGCGGCCCACTGGCCACGGCACTTCTATGTCGGTACGCTGGCGGTCAACCTGGTTGGCTGCCTGCTGATCGGCTTGCTCTATGGCCTGTTCTTGCACAAGCCGCTGGCGCCGGTTGAGTTGCGCGCCAGCCTGATTGTCGGCTTTCTCGGTGGCCTGACGACCTTTTCCTCCTTCTCGCTCGATACCGTGCGCCTGATGGAAAGCGGGCAAGTGCTCCTTGCCTTGGGCTATACCAGTATCAGCGTGGTGGGCGGGCTGCTCGCAACCTGGGCTGGCTTGTCCCTGACCCGATTCTGAACCAACACCTACACATAACGAGAGAACGATATGCTCGATTCCAAACTGTTACGCGGCCAACTTCAGGAAGTGGCGGACCGCCTGGCCTCCCGTGGCTTCAGCCTGGATGTCGCGCGCATCGAATCACTGGAAGAGCGCCGCAAGGCGGTGCAGACCCGCACCGAACAACTGCAGGCTGAGCGTAACGCCCGTTCCAAGTCCATCGGCCAGGCCAAGGCCAAGGGCGAAGACATCGCCCCGCTGATGGCTGACGTCGAGCGCATGGCCAACGAACTGACTGCCGGCAAGGCCGAGCTGGACGCCATTCAGGCCGAGCTGGATGGCATCCTGTTGACCATTCCCAACCTGCCGGACGCCAGCGTACCGGTCGGTGCCAGCGAGGACGACAACGTCGAAGTGCGCCGTTGGGGCACGCCGAAGGCGTTCGACTTCGAAATCAAGGACCATGTGGCCCTTGGTGAAATCAGCGGTGGCCTGGACTTCGAAGCGGCTGCCAAGCTGTCCGGCGCCCGTTTTGCTGTGCTGCGTGGTCCGGTTGCCCGTCTGCATCGCGCCCTGGCGCAGTTCATGATCAACCTGCACACCGGCGAACATGGCTACGAGGAACACTACACCCCGTACATGGTGCAGGCCCCGGCGCTGCAGGGCACTGGCCAGTTGCCGAAATTCGAGGAAGACCTGTTCAAGATCACCCGTGAAGGTGAGGCAGACTTCTACCTGATCCCGACCGCCGAAGTGTCGCTGACCAACCTGGTGGCGGGTGAAATCCTCGACGCCAAGCAGTTGCCACTGAAACTGGTTGCCCACACCCCATGCTTCCGCAGCGAAGCCGGCGCGTCCGGCCGTGACACCCGCGGCATGATCCGCCAGCACCAGTTCGACAAAGTCGAGATGGTGCAGGTGGTAGAGCCGGCCAAGTCGATGGAGGCCCTGGAAGGCCTGACTGCCAACGCCGAGCGTGTGCTGCAGTTGCTTGAGCTGCCATACCGCGTGCTGGCCCTGTGCACTGGCGACATGGGCTTTGGTGCGGTGAAAACCTACGACCTGGAAGTGTGGGTGCCAAGCCAGGACAAGTACCGCGAGATCAGCTCGTGCTCCAACTGCGGTGACTTCCAGGCGCGCCGCATGCAGGCTCGCTGGCGCAACCCGGAAACCGGCAAACCAGAGCTTGTACACACGCTCAACGGTTCCGGTCTGGCCGTAGGCCGTACCCTGGTTGCGGTGCTGGAAAACTACCAGCAGGCCGACGGTTCGATCCTGGTGCCGGAAGTGCTGAAACCGTACATGGGCGGCGTCGAGGTCATCCGCTAAATGGATTACCTGCCGCTGTTCCACAAGCTACAGGGCGGCCGTGTGCTGGTCGTCGGTGGCGGTGAGATCGCCTTGCGCAAGGCGCGCCTGCTGGCCGATGCCGGCGGTGTGCTGCGCGTGGTGGCACCGGACGTCGACGGCCAGTTGGCCGCGTTGGCCCGGGAAGGTGGCGGTGAGGTGCTGGTGCGTGGCTATCGGGCTGCTGACCTGGTCGGTTGCCGGCTGGTGATCGCGGCGACTGACGACCCTGGGCTGAATGCTCAGGTGTCGGCCGATGCGCAGGCCCTTAGCCTGCCGGTCAATGTGGTGGATGCGCCGGCCTTGTGTACGGTGATCTTCCCGGCGATCGTGGATCGTTCGCCGCTGGTAATTGCTGTTTCCAGCGGCGGTGATGCCCCGGTACTGGCGCGCCTGATTCGAGCCAAGCTCGAGGCGTGGATCCCTTCGGCCTATGGTGAGTTGGCCGGGCTGGCGGCACGCTTCCGGCACAAGGTCAAATCCCTGTACCCGGACGTCAACCAGCGTCGAGGCTTCTGGGAGACCGTATTCCAGGGGCCGATCGCCGAGCGTCAGCTGGCCGGGCAGGGTGCTGAAGCCGAACGTCTGTTGCAGGCGATGGTAGACGGCGCACCGGTGCAGCAGGGCGGTGAGGTGTACTTGGTTGGTGCAGGCCCGGGTGATCCGGACTTGCTGACCTTCCGTGCCTTGCGCCTGATGCAGCAGGCCGACGTGGTGCTGTACGACCGCCTGGTTGCGCCCGCCATCATCGATATGTGTCGTCGTGATGCCGAGCGCATCTATGTAGGCAAGCGCCGCGCTGACCATTCTGTGCCGCAGGACCAGATCAACCGCCTGTTGGTCGACCTGGCCCGGCAGGGCAAGCGGGTGCTGCGCCTGAAGGGTGGCGACCCGTTCATCTTCGGCCGGGGCGGCGAAGAGATCGAAGAGCTGGCCGAGCATGGCATTCCGTTCCAGGTGGTGCCGGGTATTACTGCGGCCAGCGGCTGCTCCGCGTATGGCGGCATTCCGCTGACTCACCGTGATTACGCCCAATCGGTACGCTTCGTCACCGGGCACCTCAAGGATGGCACCAGCAACCTGCCGTGGAATGACCTGGTGGCGCCGGCGCAGACCTTGGTGTTCTACATGGGGTTGGTGGGCTTGCCGACCATCTGTGCCGAGCTGATTCGCCATGGGCGTGCCGCGAGTACCCCGGCGGCGTTGGTGCAGCAGGGGACCACGCGTAATCAGCGAGTATTCACCGGTACCTTGGCGGACCTGCCAGACCTGGTGGCCCAGCATGAGGTGCATGCGCCGACCCTGGTGATTGTGGGGGAGGTGGTGCAGTTGCGTGACAAGCTGGCCTGGTTCGAAGGTTCGCAGAACAGCTGAAATAGTTGGGGCTGCAAAGCAGCCCCGGCTTCCTCAAGCCTGCCAAATCCCTTTGCCCACCAACCGTTCTCGATCATGCGGCAAGCCAAAGTCCTGCAAAGGCCCTTTGGGCACAATCCCGTTCGGGTTGATGGTCTTGTGGCTCATGTAATAGTGCTTCTGGATATGCTCCATGTTCACCGTACCTGCCACCCCTGGCCATTGGTACAGCTCACGCAGCCAGTTCGACAGGTTGTGGTAGTCGCTCAGGCGGCGCAGGTTGCACTTGAAGTGCCCGTGGTACACCGCGTCGAAGCGCACCAGTGTAGTGAACAGGCGTACATCAGCCTCGGTCAGGTACTCACCCGCCAGGTAGCGATTGCGGCCTAGCAAGGCTTCCAGGTAATCCAGTTCGTTGAACACATCGTCAAAGGCAGCCTCGTAGGCGTCTTGCGTGGTGGCAAAGCCTGCGCGGTACACACCATTGTTCACCGCCGGGTAGATGCGCTCGTTCAATGCTTCGATGCTCGGGCGCAGCGATGCGGGGTAAAGGTCCAGGGTATTGCCAGTCAGCTCGTTGAATGCGCTGTTGAATATGCGGATGATTTCCGCCGACTCATTGTTGACGATGCGCTTCTCTTTTTTGTCCCACAGCACAGGCACCGTCACGCGCCCCGTGTAGTGCGGGTCATCCTGGGTGTAGCGCTGGTGCAGGTAGTGCAGCGCGTCTAGGTGGTCCCCGCTGGAGCCTTGCTGCTGGTCGAAGGTCCAGCCATGGTCCTGCATCAGCCAACTGACCACCGACACGTCGATCAATGGCTCCAGGCCTTTCAGCGCGCGAACGATCAGGGTGCGGTGGGCCCATGGGCAGGCCAGCGACACGTACAGGTGGTAGCGGCCTGCCTCGGGGGCGGGCAGCTGATTGCGGCGCTGGGCGTTCTCTCGCTTGAACGTGCCGTCTTTGCCGTTTTCATACCACTGGTCGTGCCAGCGACCGTCGATCAATAGGCCCATGGTGAGCTCCTGAAACAAAGTTGTTTGTCGTTGGAGCCCAGTCTAGGGAAAAACGTTCGAAGAAATAGCGCAAAGATCGGGGTTCTATTATCGGCTAAATCGATTTGTTTCGAGCATTCCAGTAGTCTTGCGCTGTAACGAACGCCTGCTCGCGGTGTTGTCCCAGGCCACGCAGGGCCAGGGCCATGGTCGCGATCAGGGCCTTTTCGCCATAACTGTCTTCTACTTCGCCACGCCAGAACGCCAGCAAGTGCTGGGCCTGCAAGCTGGGCGGCTTGACATGGCGGCGTTCGCTCAGCGCTGGCCACTCTTCATCCCATGCTTCACCTGCCGTGGTGCCGTAGAGATGGCTGATGACATCGGGGTTGACCTCGATTTCGCCGCCATCACCCTTGATCACCACGGCATGGTCGCCCAGCAGGCGGCTGGCCTCGCGGTGCACTGCCTGGTAACCAGGGTGAAAGATGCTCTGCAGTCCACAGCGAGCGCCCAGCGGGTTGAGCACCCGAGCCAGCGAATGGATGGGCGAGCGCAGGCCCAGGGTATTGCGCAGGTCGATCATGCGTTGCAGTTGCGGCGCCCAGTCGTGCAGCGGGAAGAATGCCAGTCGATGCTGGTCCAGCGCGTTGCCGACCGCGGCCCAGTCGCGGCACAGCGGAATCTGCAGCAGGCCGAGCAGTTGCTCTGTGTACATACGCCCGGCAGTGTGTGCGCCACCGCCGTGCATCAGGATGCGCACGCCGTTGTTGGCCAGGCATTTGGCGGCCAGCAGGTACCAGGGCAGGTGACGCTTCTTGCCGGCGTAAGTGGGCCAGTCCAGGTCGACGACGATGCGCGGCGCCTGCAGGTGGGCGCGCAGGGCCTCGGTGAAGCCTGCCAGCTCTTCGGCGCTTTCTTCCTTGTGCCGCAGCAGCATGAGGAAGGCACCGAGCTGGGTGTCTTCGACCTTGCCTTCCAGCAGCAGGGTCATGGCTGCGCGGGCCTCTTCGCGGGTCAGGCCACGCGCGCCGCGCTTGCCTTTGCCGAGAATGCGCACGAATTCGGCGAACGGGTGTTCGGCGGGGGTTTCCAGAGTGAGCGGACGAGGTTCGGTCATATGCAGTTGGTCGGCTTGGGCAGGCCCGCCAGCTTGGCGGCAAGTTTGGCGGGGGTGCCGTTGAACAGGCGGTTCAGGTGCGGGCTGTTGCCCTTTTCAGGGCCCAGCTTGAGGGCCGTGTACTTGATCAGCGGGCGCGTGGCCGGAGACAGCTGGTATTCCTGGTAGAACTGACGGAGCAGTTCGAGGATTTCCCAGTGGTCTGCCGTCAACGGGATACCTTCGCGCTTGGCCAGCGCCTCGGCGGCGTCGTGGGACCAATCTTGCAGGTCGACCAGGAAGCCATCCTTGTCCAGGGCGATCACCTGATTGCCAACGGTGAGCGTATTCATAGCCAGCTGTTGACCTTGTCGTATTGCAGCGACAGTTCGACGAACCCGGCGTAGTCCACGGCCTTTGCCAGGTCGTTGCCGACCGCGCGGGCCTGTAAATCCTCGTCCAGGGCGAACAGGCGCTGGGCCAGGCCGGCGGCTTGCAAATGGCCGTGCGGCTCGCTGCCGCTGCGCAGGGCATACACGGCATCGCCGCACAGCAGCAGGGCATCTTCGGCACCGAGCAGGCGCAGGCAACTGGCCAGGCGCTCGTCACCAAACGGGGAATGGGCAATTACATGCAGGGTCTTCATCAGAGCGTTATCACCTGGTCGAAACGGGCTATCAGCGCGGCCAGCGCTGCGTCATCGAGCACTTGCACCGGCAGCGCCAGGGTATGGGCTGCCAGGCCACGACGGGCCAGGCTGTGGTTGCAGGCGAACAGCTCTTCGACACCGAACATCGGCAGCGCCTGCAGGTTGGCAGCCAGGTTCTTCTGTTGCACGGCGGCGGGTTGCTGGTCCGGCGCGAGCTGGAACACACCATCGTCGAGGAACAGCATGCCCAACGGCAGGTCGAACGCGCCGCCGGCCAGGGCGATGTCCAGCGCCTCGCGGGCAGAGGGGCCATTCCACGGTGCCTGACGGCTGATGATCAACAAGGACTTGGCCATATCAGTCGCCTCCGAAGCAGACAAGGCGATCGGCCACTTGCGCGGCCTCGTGCAGTTGGCCCAGCCCCGACAGTTCCCAGGGCTTGGGCAGGTTCACGGCCGGGCGCTGGTAGCGGTTGGCCTCGGCTTCGTCGAGCACGCCACGGCGCAGGGCGGCGGCGATACACACCACGGCGTCCAACTGATGGGTCTGTATGAATGTGCGCCACTGGCCAGCCACGTCCAGTTCGTCCTGGGGAGCGACCACGTTGGCCGAGGCACTGTGTACCCCGTCCTGATAGAAGAACAGCCGGGCAATCTCATGCCCGCCGGCCAGCACTGCCTCGGCGAAACGCAGGGCGCGCCGCGAAGAGGGCACGTGGGCCGGGGAGAACACCGCGATAGCGAATTTCATGGCTAACTCATGCAAAGGAATGGTGCCATGATAAAGCAAAAAAGCCCGCGCTCGCTTGTGCAAGCGGGCGCGGGCTACTCATTCAGTCTCAAGGTTCAAGCCTGCTCCTTGCCCTCCGGCAAGAACCAGTTCAGCACCAGCGCACAAATCCCCCCGGTAGCCACACCCGACTCCAGCACATTGCGAATCGCCGCTGGCATGTGCGCCAGGAATTCCGGCACCTGTGCCACACCCAGGCCCAGTGCCAACGACACGGCGATGATCAGCAGGGCACGACGGTCCAGCCGAGTGCTGGCCAGAATATTGATCCCCGACGCCGCAACCGCGCCAAACATGACCATCGCCGCGCCGCCCAGCACTGGCTCCGGCACAGCCTGAATCACCCCGGCAACACTCGGGAACAGCCCCAGCAACACCAGCATCACGGCAATCCACATACCGATATGGCGGCTGGCGATACCGGTCAGCTGAATCACCCCGTTGTTCTGGGCAAAGATCGAGCTAGGGAAGGTGTTGAACAGACCGGCCAGCAGTGAGTTGGCGCCGTTGACCAGCACGCCCCCCTTGATCCGCTGCATCCACACCGGCCCTTCGACCGGCTGGCGCGACACCTTGCTGGTGGCGGTAACGTCACCGATGGCTTCCAGCGAAGTGACCAGGTAAATCACCAGCATTGGAATGAACAGCGCCCACGAGAAGCCCAAGCCAAAGTGCAGTGGTGTCGGCACCTGGAACAGCGCGGCCTCGTGCATGCCGGTAAAGTCCAGACGGCCCAGGAATCCGGCCAGCGCATAGCCGACCGCGAGGGCGATGACGATGGCGCAGCTGCGCATCCACACCACCGGGATACGGTTGAGAACGACGATGATCGCCAGTACCACGCCGGACATCAGCAGGTTTTCGCCATTGGCAAAGGTGCCATTGGCCATGGCCCCAAAACCACCGCCCATGCTGATCAGGCCGACCTTGATCAGCGTCAGGCCGATCATCAACACCACGATGCCAGTCACTAGCGGGGTGATCAGGCGTTTGACGAAGGGCAGGATGCGCGACACGCCCATCTCGACGAACGAGCCTGCGATTACTACGCCAAAAATGGCTGCCATTACGCCCTCTACCGGCGTGCCTTGCTTGACCATCAGCGCACCACCGGCAATCAGCGGGCCGACGAAGTTGAAGCTGGTGCCCTGAACGATCAGCAGCCCCGCGCCAAATGGCCCGAAGCGCTTGCACTGGACGAAGGTGGCGATACCCGAGATCACCAGCGACATTGAAACGATCAAATTGGTATCACGTGCAGATACACCCAACGCCTGGCAGATCAGCAGGCCAGGGGTGACGATCGGCACGATGATCGCCAGCAAGTGCTGCAGGGCTGCCAGCAGGCCGATCAACAGCCGTGGCTTGTCCTCCAGACCAAGCACCAGTTCATTGGCAGGCGCCGCTGCGCCTGGGCTGTGTTCGTGTGAGCTCATTGCTGAAAGCTGCCCCGGAAGAAAAAAGGAGCGCATTCTACGGGGTGATGATGGATAGCGGTAGAGAAAAGCAGGATGTCGGCATGATCGACGACCATTTGCCTGCTTATCTGACTTTTTGGTCAGTTATTGCGATTGGCTGAGGGGGGCAGGTGCAGTTACAGGCATATCTCGCTTGAAACTGATGTGGAGCGGGCTTGCTCGCGATGCGCCGCGTGGGCGGCGCTCGATCTATCAGGCGCTGAACCTGTTCCGATGAACGTCCCGCAGCCCAACCCATTTCCAGCGCCTACAAAAAAGCCCGCCGAAGCGGGCTTCTTGCGGCGCGGCAATCTATCAGTCATCACGACCCATGAGGCCGAACAACTGCAGCAGGCTGACAAACAGGTTGTAGATCGACACATACAGACTGATGGTCGCCATGATGTAGTTGCGCTCGCCACCATGAATGATCGCGCTGGTCTGGAACAGGATGCAGACCGACGAGAACAGCACGAATCCAGCGCTGATTGCCAGTTGCAGGCCGCTGATCTGGAAGAAGAAGCTGGCAACGACAGCACCCAGCAGGACGAAGAAGCCAGCAGTGATGAAGCCGCTCAGGAAGCTCATGTCCTTGCGGGTGATCAACACGTAGGCCGACAGACCACCAAATACCAGCGCAGTCATGGCAAAGGCGGAGCTGACCACCTCGGCGCCACCGGCCATGCCGAGGTAACGGTTGAGGATCGGGCCAAGGATGAAGCCCATGAAACCGGTGAGTGCGAAGGTGGACACCAGGCCCCAGGCCGAATCACGCAGCTTGTTGGTAAGGAAGAACAGCCCGTAGAAGCCGATCAGCACCACGAACACGTTCGGGTAGCCGACGCGCATCTGCTGGGCAACGAAAGCCATGACGCCGCTGAAGGCGAGGGTAAGCGCCAGCAGGCTGTATGTGTTGCGCAGGACCTTGCTGATCTCCTGCTGCTCGACCTGCTGGCCGTGGTGGACGGCGTAATCCTGTTCGCGCATGGCGACACTCCTTGGTAAACCTGTGGTTTCGGACGTTCAGATGCTAGGAGTCTATCAGAGCTCCTGCAACCCGCGACACAGAGAGTTTGACAGCGTGTTTCATTAAGGTATTATGGCGGCCGCAAAACGAGCTGGAAGCGTGGCCGAGTGGTTTAAGGCAACGGTCTTGAAAACCGTCGATGGGCAACTATCCTAGAGTTCGAATCTCTACGCTTCCGCCATATTCAAAGCCCTGATTATTCAGGGCTTTTTGCGTTTCTGGGGCATAGAAAATCTACCCATGGGAGCACCCTTGGGGATGGTTTATTTCGGAAGCGCTTCCGATACTTCCTTACCTGGTAGGCTTTGCCAAGGCACCGACTCGGCGATAAACCCGCTCGGTTATGTCGCCCTTGGTGTGGCCTAGAAGTACGCTGGCGTGGTCGACATCGACGATTTCGGACGCAGCGCTTGGTCGGATGTCGCGGAACTGGAATTGGCTGATACGACCAGCCAGCACTTGGTCTCCGGCGGCTACGGTTTCCTTCACTGCTTCCTCCCGGGCGTCGTCCCAACGATGGCGTAGCATGGCTGCCGTAACACGTTTTGCCTTCTCGGTCAGCAGCAGGTAAGGCGATCCGTGCTGCGCGTTGCGCGCCAGTATCTTTCGGATCAAGGCGCCAAGGCCGCTTTCAACCCCATCCACCTCAAGCATGATCCTCAGCTTCTTTTGGAGCTTCTTCTGTTTCACGCCGAGGGCCTTGAGCGTGTCATGTCGCAGATCGAGTCGATGGTGCCTGCCACCGAGATCTACAGCATCGGCGAGTGCTTCGCTTATCTGTTCGGTATTCAGGAAAACCTGACCCAATTCGGGCGAAAGCTGAGGTCCAGGATCTTCCAGTGCACCGGCATACCTGTGGGGGGGGCGGGATCGCCGGGACAAAAACCTTGGCCAAGCTGGCCAATCACACGGCCAAGCGCCTGCAGGCCCAGACCGGCGGCGTGGTCGATATCTCCGATTCGTTCAAGCGGGATTGGGTGCTGCGCAACACCGAAGTGAAAGCGGTGCGGGGCGTTGCTCGGCGGATGACTGCCCACCTTGAAGCGATGGGCATTCACACGGTGATGGATCTGGCCAAGGCTGATGCCAGGACTCTTCGACGGCAGTTTAGTGTGGTGATGAACTGGCTTGAACGCCTTGCCTGGAGCTGGACGAGGCCGAGCCCCCGAAGCAGGAAATCTGCTGCATCCGGATGTTCGGCATGCGCCTGACCGAGTTGGCACCGATCAAGCAGGCAGTGGCCACCTACGTTGGTCACGCAGCGGAAAAGCTCCGTGCCCGGGGATCGGTTTGCAAGCGCATGCGCGTCAGCATCCGCACCGGTATGTTCAACCCCGACTAGGCCCATCACGCCCAAGGGGCGTTGGTAGCGCTGCCGTACCCAACCTGCGCACGCTGCTGATGACCAGGTTGGCTACCGACGCGGTTGGCCGGATCTTCAGGCATGGGTTTCGATACAACAAGGCTGAGGTGCTGTTAATGGATCTGCGGCAGCCAGGCGAATTCACAGAGGATTTGTTCGCGCTCAAGCAGCCGGTGGTATCGACCCGAGCGCCTGTCGCGAGCAGCAGCAATCGGCCAGAAGCAGTCAGTCATGCATGGCGACTTTCGACTCGAATAAGGCGCTCAAAAGCCTGTAAAACTCGATTTCGCAAGCGTGCCGCCTGGCATATCCTTACTCGTTTCCCCGCAGTATCGACAAAGGAGGCTACATGCCGATTTCGTTACTATTCGAGCAAGTTGATGTTTTCTCCGAACAATCCTTCAAAGGTAACGCCGTTGCTGTCGTAATTGGTGCCGATGACCTGACCAGCCAACAAATGCGTGACTTTGCGGCCTGGACACAGCTTAGCGAGACAACCTTTCTACTGAAGCCAAACTCTCCAGAAGCACATTACCGCGTACGAATTTTCACCCCGCTACGAGAGCTCCCCTTTGCCGGGCATCCAACACTGGGAAGCTGTCATGTATGGCTAAATCAAAGTGCCGGCAATACCGATAAAGAGATTATCCAGGAGTGCTTGGCTGGCCTGATCCGTATTCGGCGCAATGGTGCTTGTCTGGCGTTTGCGGCGCCCCCCCTATTACGGAGCGGGGCGTTAGAGGACGCTACGCTGCGGCAGATTGAGAGCGGGTTAGGTCTAACCCCTGAACGCATCCTTGCCAGTCAGTGGGTCGATAACGGCCCTGGCTGGGTTGCCGTACTGTTGGCGTCGCGTGATGACGTTTTGGCGATTCGTCCGGACTACACGAAACTCAATGGACTCAATGTAGGAGTGGTCGCGCCTTGGCAAGGTTCTCATGCGGACGCAGATGTCGAAGTGCGCGCCTTTATGGGTGAAGAGTTGAATGAAGACCCTGTGACCGGAAGTCTCAATGCGAGCCTGGCGCAATGGCTGATTTCTACTGGGGTCATGCCTGACCACTACACTGCGAGCCAAGGCACTGTATTAGGTCGTCGAGGCCGGATAAAAATTGAGAAGCTCGGAAGTGATATCTGGGTCGGAGGTGAAGTTCAACCGGGTATGTCGGGACGGGTAACGTTCTAACTACTACAGCGTCATGTGTCCATTCCCCTTTGCCTTGCCAGCTTAGGCCGCTGTCCGGTATTGGCCGATAGCCGTGGTGAAGCCATTCGCAGCGTCTGCCGGCAATTCGTAGTGCTTTGCCGTAACCTCAATCTCTTCACCCAGTCGATCATCGCCATTGACGGCAGCAAATTCAAAGCCGTGAATAAGCGCGATCGCAACTTCATCCAGGGCAAGATCAAGGCGCGCATGCAGCAGATCGAGCAGAGCATTGACCGCTATCTTGCAGCGATGGATTCGGCGGATCGGGCAGCGCCCGAGGTCGCCGAATCCAAGGCTGAACGGCTGAGCGAAAAAATAGAAAAGCTGAAACAGCAGATGATGAAGCTCAAGGACATTGAAGCGCAGCTTCACGCCAGCCCAGATCAGCAAATCGCTCTTACCGATCCTGATGCACGCTCAATGGCCACGAGCGGCCGAGGTACTGGCACGGTTGGCTACAACGTACAAACAGCAGTCGATGACAAACACCATTTGATCATTGCCCATGAAGTCACCAATGTTGGAAATGACCGAACGCAGCTGAGCAATATGGCGAACCAGGCACGCGAACAGATCGGCGCTGAGTCGCTGACAGTGGTAGCCGACCGAGGCTATTACAAAGGTCCGGAAATCCTTGCTTGGGAGCAGGCCGGGATCACCACTTTTGTACCGAAGCCGCTGACATCAAGCAGCAAAGCGGAAGGCCGATTCGGCAAGCAGGACTTCATCTACATCGCTGCATCGGCTGAATACCGATGCCCTGCGGATCAACTACTGACCCGCAGGCATTCTTCGGTGGAAGACGACATGTTGCTGCACTCCTACTGGTTCTCTGGCTGCCAGAGTTGTTCCATGCAGAAGCAGTGTACGACGGGTAAGGAACGCCGGTTAGCTTCTTTCGCTACTCGACCTACTTACTTGCGTTTTCACACAGCCTGGACCCAAAGTGGCCCTTCGCAAAGTACCGCGATCGGCCAACGGCAGTAATGAGCCGCCGAGGAAAGCTAGGCCAGCCTCCACGTTATTCAAAAGAGTTAGACTGAGCCCAGTATTTTTAATCGCTAATGGTGGTTCCCATGAAGCACTGGCTTCCCCTGCTGCTCACTCTGCCTCTGTCGCACACCCAAGCTGCGGGACCTGCCTTCAACTGCACTCAGGTCGTGGCCGGCAGCATCGAACAACAAATCTGCCAGAGCGAGCCGCTCTCGGCACTAGACCGGCAAATGGCCGAGGTCTATACGGCCGCGCAGCAGAAGGCCGGTAATGAACATCCGCCGGTGCTCAAGACCAAGCAACGGGGCTGGATCAAGGGCCGCAACGATTGCTGGAAAAGCGCGGACCAGCCTACCTGCATCGCCGACAGCTATCGCCTGCGCATCGCCGAACTGCAGGCGCGCTACCGGCTGGTCGAGGCCAACGGCCCGGTGTTCTACCAGTGTGACGGCAACCCGGCCAAGGAAGTGGTTGCCAGCTTCTTCCGCACCGAGCCGCCCACGGCCATCGTCGAGTTCGGTGACCGCAGTTCGCTGATGTACCTAGAACAGACGGCAAGCGGCGCGCGCTACCAGGGACAAAATGAGAGTTTATGGGAGCACCATGGCGAGGCCATCGTAGTGTGGGGCTATCAGGGGCCGGAAATGCGCTGTACAGCGCGTTGAAAGCCATCTGGAGGGAGCCTATGCACCGATTTCTATCACACAGCCTGCTGACCAGCAGTCTGGTGCTGTCGTAAACCACCCAGGCCGCCAACAATGCGGAGGCGGAACTACGCCGACTGCAGGATGAAACCCGAGAGAACCCGCGAAGCCAGTCGCAATTTCTGTGGTGTTTCGCAAGTAACGCTCATATTTTTCGGCCTAGCAGCCTCGGCTGCACGGCCGACGCTCGCCAAGATGTGATCGGCCTTTCGATGCCAGCGAAAGGGGCGGCGGTTGGCGTTATGAGTGGACAGGTAGTACTCAATAGACTCCTCTAGATCTTTCACGCTGGTATGTGCCTGGCGCTTGATCCATTTCTCGCTCAGTGTCGAGAAGACGCGCTCCACCAGATTCAACCAAAATGCCGAAGTAGGCGTGAAATGCACCGGGTAGCGCGGATACGCTGCCAGCCACGCTTTTACTTTGTCAGTCTTGTGTGTCGCGTAGTCGCATGCTCTGTGCGATGCGCAAACAGACGGGGGGCGATTAGTCATTCAAGGTGCTCGAATATGCCCAACTCAAAGCTCTGGTACCCGAGATCGGCCCGCGTGTGGCCGCCGCGACTTCGGCCTGCCAGCATGGTCTGGATGTCGCCCTGCTTGACGAACAAGCCGTCCCGGGTGGGCAGATCGGCGGCCAGAGTCGCACCTTGCGTGCGGCGAAAATCTTGCTGGCCACCGGCGCACAGGAGCGGCCGGTCCCCTTCCCGGGCTGGACCCTACCCGGCGTGATGTTGCTGTTGATTGCCTGGCAACTGCACAAAGCTGGCGGGCCGATCAGCGCAGTGCTGGATACCACGCCGTCAGCCAACTACTTCAAGGCACTGCGCCATGGGGTCGGGGCGCTCCGGGGCTGGCGCATGCTGCTCAAGGGGCTGGGCTATCTACTCTCGCTGCGCAAGGCTGGGATCAAGATGCGCAGCGGGGTGACGCAGCTGCGCGCCTACGCCGACAGCAGCGGCCGCCTGGCGCAAGTGCACTTTCAGCATCAGGGCCGTAGCCAGTTGATTAACTGCCAGTCACTCCTGGTGCATCAGGGCGTGGTGCCCAATGTCCAGTTGACCTGCGTGATGGATGCGCGACATTCATGGCACGAACAACAGCAATGCTGGCATCCGCAGATCGATGCCTGGGGCGAAACTTCGATCAACGGTGTTTTCGTCGCCGGCGACTCAGCGGGGATAGGTGGCGCATTAGCTGCAGAGCACTTCGGGCGCCTGACGGCCTGTCAAGTTGCCTGCCAACTGGGACGCCTCTCCAGCACTGAACGGGACAGGTTGGCACGGCCGGTGCGCCAGACCCTGGGCGGGTTGATGGCTATCAGGCCGTTTCTGGATGTGCTTTACCAACCGGCAGCCGAATTTCTGCAGCCGGCTGATGACACAATCGTCTGTCGTTGCGAGGAGGTCAGTGCCGGCGATATCCGCCGCTTCGTGGGGGGGGCTGTAGCGGTCCGAATCAGACCAAGGCTTTTAGTCGTGCGGGCATGGGGCTCTGTCAGGGCCGCATGTGTGGCCTTACTTTGGCGCAGATCATTGCCGCCGAGCGCAATGTCGACATCGAGCAAGTGGGGTATTACACCATCCGTGCGCCGATCAAGCTGCTTTCCCTGGGGGAGCTGGCTTCGCTTGTGAGCCGTGGGGGCAAGCAGTAGCCTGTCATTTCAACATGAAACTTCAATAGGAGAAGTGATGAGCATTAGCCGATATGAAACAGCCGCGCGCATGAGCCGAGTCGTGGTTCATAACCAGACTGCCTACTTATGCGGCCAGGTCGCAGAGGACCGTAGCGCCGGCATCGCCGAGCAAACACGCACCATGCTGGCTAAGGTCGATGCGCTGCTGGAGTCGGTCGGCAGCAACCGTGAGCAGTTGCTGTCGGCCACCATCTACCTGAAGGATATGAGCCTGTTTGCCGAAATGAACAGTGTATGGGACAGCTGGGTGCCGTCAGGCTTCGCCCCTGCGCGTGCCTGTGTCGAGGCTAAGATGGCCAGCCCAGAGTTGCTGGTAGAAATCTCGGTGATTGCAGCCATTCCTCAGTAGTTTCATCTGCTGCGCGCTGGCTCTTATTCACTTACTGCCTGCTCAGCTTTCAGAGTAAGACCGCGGCGGACACAGTAAGAAAACCGGTTGACCTGTTATGAGGAGGGGCTGTATTACCAGTCAGCCCCTGTTTCTGTAGACTACTTCGAATGATCTATCCTGGCCGTTAGTTGCCCTTCGTGAAGGGCAACAGTCGGTCTAAATGGGTATTTTTATTATGGTTCAAGTCCTTGCTTAAGTTTTGGAGCATACCTAAGAAGCGAGAGGGAGTCACAGGTTCTATCTTGTAATGATTTATCTGCTGAGCAAGGTTCTAAGCCTGCTCCAGGATTTGGAGTTGCGCTGAAGAATGATGAATGCATGGCGCGAAATAAAATTAATCTAAGTTATAGGGTTTCTCGTTGTGATGCTTAAAGCCTCCTTGGGGAAAGTCCGGTTTCGAGCTGGGTGAGTTACTTCTTTCATCATCCTGAAGCGCCATCACAAATTATGAGCATTGATATAACCCCTATTGGCGAGCTTTAAGTGCTTTGACAGTTGCTGGCGGATCTGGTAAAAATGGAGCTTCGAAAGCTTATCTCTCAATCGGCCCGGAAGGCTGATCGATTATCGAAATAATCTAAGATAGGGGGTCCGCCACAAAGTCCATCAAGGAATGTCTGACTATGGCTCTAAAACCTTGGCAGCGTCGTGTTTTTTATGTGAGTTTGTACGAATGTTTCGCGATTGCATTTTCTTCTTTTATATTGGCCTACTTAGCCGGCGGTAAGCCAATTGAATCGACGCCAGTCGCAATATGTATTTCTGTCATCGCCACAACTTGGAATTTCGTCTACAACACCGCATTTGAATACTGGGAGTCTCGACAGCTTATCAAAGCCCGCAGCTTGTTAAGGCGAGCTACCCAGGCGATTGGCTTCGAGGTTGGTTTGATATGCTTCATAATCCCGGTGTACATGTGGTGGTACCAGATTGGCTTCTATAATGCCATTCGAATGGAAATCGCCATTCTGGTGTTTTTCTTAGTCTATTCTTTCTCTTTCAGCTGGTTGTTTGACCGTCTGTTCGGTTTGCCGGTCAGCGCACGTTCGTTAACGGCGAGTTCTACTGAAAATTAGACATGTATGACTATTGGCGAACTCTGAAAGCACAAAAATCGATTCCAAAACTGAAACGGCGACCCTTGGATTTTGCGGCCTGTAGTTGTGCCGTTTCGTCAATGTTTTGGAAGCGATTTTGCCGTGCAGTCCACACAGGGCGTGGATTTGTGCCACGGTCTTGAAACCGTCGATGGGCAACTATCCTAGAGTTCGAATCTCTACGCTTTCGCCATACAAGTACTTGATTTCATTGATGTTCGCAGCCGCTTGACCCTCAAATGGGAGCGTTTTGGGAACACTTTGGGAATGACAGGCAGAAGAAAGGGGCCCTTGCGGCTAATGCCGGTCAGTTAAGCCAAATGGGGCTGCTTTGCAGCCCTTCGCGGGCAAGCCCGCTCCCACAGGATTGCGCAAAATCTCAAGCTTGCGCTGTACCTGTGGGAGCGGGCTTGCCCGCGAAGGGCCGCAAAGCGGCCCCAGTTAATGAGGATGAAACCTTAACTGACTGGCATTAGCCCTTGCGGCCCCCTTTATTGGGTTCAGGCCCGCCTGAGCGCCTGGTTCATCCCCCGCATCCCGGCCGTCCTGGCTGACTCACTTCGCGCAATGCTTGAAGATCATTGCCGTCGAGGTATGCCCCATTGCCCTCGATGTGGCATTGGGCGCCTTTGCGCAGAGACTCGCCGACGATCTCGGCGACCTTCCCGAGCAGCGATACGCGGCGCCACTGGTGTGCTCGACCTTCTCGCCTGAGCGCTTGAGCCTGAGTGGAGCAGTAGATCTCACGCGCTTTGGCAACTGTCGCCGCGGACGATGGAATCCCTCAACCCTCAAAGAACCCTGCTCCCAAGAGGGGCGATGGGGAAGGGCTGCCATCACGAAGATGATATTAATTATCACATGCGGATGATTTTCATGTAGATTCCTGCGCCAAGGATTTTTCATGAACAAGGAGTCAGCCCGCGATGCCCCCGTCGATCAACCCTTCCATGACACTCACTCTCGGCCTGTGTGCTTCCGTCTTCTGCCCGTTTTCGCTGGCTGAGGCAGAAACCAAATCCGAGGACAGTGTGCTGGAGCTTGGTTCCACTGATGTGGTCGCTACCAGCTTGGGTAGTACCACTGAGAACAGTGGCTCCTACACTACCGGGAGCATGAGCGCAGCCACGCGCTTGAATCTCTCGATCAAGGAAACACCCCAATCGGTCTCGGTGATATCCCGGCAGCAGCTGGACGATTTCCAGCTCAACACGCTGTCCGAGGCCATGGCCCATGTGACGGGGGTAACGGTTCAGCGAAATGACTCGGAGCGACCTAGCTACTACTCACGTGGTTACGCGATCAATAATTTCCAGATCGATGGAATGCTCAATACGTTCTCGGGGCTTAAGTCCGACTCGGATACCATCATCTACGATCGAATTGAGGTCGTTCGCGGAGCCACTGGGCTGACGACAGGCGCTGGTGATCCCTCGGGCACTATCGCGATGGTGCGCAAGCGGCCAACGCATGAGCTGGCGGTCAAGAGCGGTGTCAGTGGGGGCAGCTACGACAACTACTACACCTACCTGGATGTCGGCGGCCCATTAGGCTGGGAGGGGCGGCTGCGCGGTCGCACAGTGTTGGCGTATCGCGACAACAAGTCGTTCATGAATAAATATGCCACCCAGCGTGAGGTGGCGTATGGCGTGCTCGAAGCCGACCTGACCGACAGCACGGTCCTGGCGGTGGGATATGACTATCAGAACAAGCACGTCCAAGGTTCCTCATGGGGTACGGTGCCTTTCTGGAATGCCGATGGCAGTAAAGCCAATCTCCCACGCTCGACCAACCTCAGCGCCCCATGGTCCTCCTGGCCATTGAAAGACCAGACGGTATTCGCAACCCTTGATCAGCGCCTGGGTAACGACTGGCTGATGAAAGTGGCCTACACCCATCGGCAAACCGACAGTGACGGCAAGGTGTACTACGGAGGTAATGGTTTCCCGGAGGCTGATCGCAGTGGCATGCGGGCCTGGTACGCGCATTTTGGTGGGGAGGAGAAGATGGATGCGATCGACTTCAACCTCGCTGGCCCCTTCCAATTGATGGGGCGCAGTCATGACTTCATGATCGGCTACGGCGAGTCAGAACGGCGCAATAGTGAGCCATATCGCCTTGGTCTTCCAGTGCCCCAAGACTACAACAAGATTCCTGACTGGAAGTACATGGGGTCTATCCCCAAGTTCAATGACATCGATACCGGACTGGACAGTTCGCGCTCCTACACCCGTCAGAAAGCGGGTTACATCGCAACACGGCTGAACCCGACAGACCGCCTTCACTTCGTGGTTGGCAGCCGCTACGGCAGTTGGGAAACGGAGCGTCGGGAATGGGACTATGACGACGCCCTGAATGTCGCCGGTCAGTCCACTACCAAGCAGACGCAAAACGATCAGTGGACACCCTACGCTGGTGTGCTCTTTGACCTGAATGACCAGTTCACCGCCTATGTCAGTTATACCGACATTTTTAACCCGCAGACCGTGAGAGACGTCAACAAGCAGTACATCGAACCTATCGTTGGCAAAGTCTATGAGGTAGGTCTCAAGGGCAGTATGTTCGAAGAAAGGCTGAACCTGAGTACTGCCGTGTTCCGCAGTAAACAGGATAACGTGGCGGAACAGGATGACTCGGTGCCGCCCAATGGCAATGAAGTTTTCTACAAAAGTGGCGGTAAAGGTGTAGTCGTTGAAGGTTTCGAAGCTGAAGTCGCGGGCGAGGTGATGACCGATTGGCAGATGAGCCTGGGTTACAGCTACACCCATGCCGCCACAGCCGAGAAAAAGCGAAAGAATACCGAGCAGCCATTGAACCTTGTGCGCTTCTCCAGCACCTACAAGATGACCCCGGCATTGACCGTTGGGGCGAGCCTGGATTGGCAGAGCGACAACTTCAAAATGGCCAACCGCCCAGTGGGGCGCGATGGTGACAGGATCATCACTGCCAAAGACAAGATCGGCCAGAAGGCGTTCTCGGTGGTTGGGCTGATGGCACGCTATCAAATCGATGAACACCTGTCAGCGTCGGTTAACGTGAAGAATCTGTTCGATGAGCATTACTACAACAACGTTGGATTCTACAACGGCGTTTACCAAGGTGAGCCACGGACAATGATGGTCAGCCTGGACTGGAAGTTGTAAGGCTTTGGTGCCGCCGGGCGTGCCGCCTGATGCCTTTGCACGTAGGCGCCTGACAGGGCTCATGGAATGATGGGCCTTTCTCATCTCTACTCAATCGCTTGAAATTGGGACGGTACCATCGTTCCGCACTCCTTCCTCTAATGGGTGATGCAAGCCAAGTCCCGGTGGGCTTGTTGCGCAGATTGCCCACCTTTTTGACCCGCGCCTCCTAAGCGCGGAGGGCATCGCCCACACTGATCAACTCACGCTCAACGGCGAACGACCGCTCGCGACACGCAAGGCGTCACAGGGCAGGGTGGCTGAATAAGGGCGTTCTCGGCGGATCATGAGAGTTTACATTCAGTGCGTATGATAATAAGGTTTTAATCATACGAGCTGCATGTAATTTACCTTGAGCGTGACTGCCCAAGGGCCTTTCGATAAGGAGAGTCGAGCGTGTTCAGTACCTACCGCGAGTTGTTCCAGGCCAGAGGCGCCAAGGGCTTCGCCTTGGCCGGCCTGCTGGCCCGGTTGCCGTTGCCGATGACCGGTATCGGGATCATCACCATGTTGTCGCAGATCACCGGCAGTTACGGCCTGGCCGGTGCGGTGGCGGCCACCTTCGTGCTGACCTATGCACTGATGTCGCCGCAGATCTCGCGCCTGGTCGACCGCCATGGCCAGGGCCGCTTATTGCCGGCCGCCGCCGGGCTCAGCGTGCTGGGCATCCTTCTGCTGTTGGCTTGCAGCTATTGGCAGTTGGCGGACTGGACCCTGTTCGTCGGGGCCGCGCTCGCCGGCTTCATGCCCAGCATGTCGGCGATGGTGCGCGCGCGCTGGACCGCGATTTACCGCGGCAAGGCGCAACTGAAGACAGCCTACTCGCTGGAAACCGTTCTTGACGAAGTCACCTTCATTGCTGGCCCGCCGATTTCGGTGGGGCTGAGCGTGGCGGTACTTCCGCAGGCCGGTACACTGGTTGCTGCCATCTTCCTGGCCATCGGCGTGTTCGCCTTGGCGGTGCAGGTCGGCACCGAGCCGCCAGTAGAGGCCGATGCCGCCACCGGGCAAGACAGCATGTCGGTGTTCAGGCTGGCCGACGTACGCCTGCTGACCTTGCTAATGGTTGCTATGGGCTTGATCGTCGGTACGGTCGACATCGTCAGCGTGGCATTCGCCGAGCAGATGGACATGCCGGCTGCGGCTAGCGTGGTGCTGTCCTGTTATGCCATCGGCTCCTGTGTCGCGGGGCTGGTGTTCGGTGTCCTGAAACTCGATACCCCGCTACACAAGCTGCTACTGCTGGGTGGGTTGGCGACTGCGGCGACAACCTTGCCGCTGCTGGTGGTGGGAAACATCATCGGGCTGGCCATCGCCGTGCTGGTCGCGGGCCTGTTCTTCGCCCCGACCATGATCGTGGCGATGTCGCTGGTAGAGCGCATCGTGCCCGAAAGCAAGCTGACCGAAGGGATGACCTGGTTGCTCGCCGGTCTCAACGTTGGAGTTGCCGGCGGTGCCGCAGCATCTGGGCAGGTGGTCGATGTGTGGGGTGCCCAGGCCGGATTCAACGTGGCCTTGGCCGCCGGGGCCGCAGTGTTGTTGGTCGCGCTTTGGGGCTACCAGCGCATGCGCGACCGGGCCCGACAGGCGTCGTATTCGCTTTGATCGGCTTCAGGGACCGCCAGGCTTGGGGGCTCGGTCACCGCGCGACGATACGACAGGCTTGTCAGTGCGCCTCGCGCCCAAGACAATGCGTGCAAGCGGTATGAATACTCGTATACGCCCGCCCTATGCTGCCAGAACACAAGGAATAGCTGGATGGTTCGCCGCACCCGCGCCGCAATGCAAGAAACCCGAGCCCTGTTACTGGCCACCGCCCGCCAGATGTTCACCGAGCAGGGGTTTGCGCACGCCTCGATGGATGATCTGACCGCCCGGGCGGGCTTGACGCGGGGGGCGTTGTACCACCACTTTGGCGACAAGAAGGGGTTGCTGGCAGCCGTCGTCGAGCAGCTCGACGCTGAAATGGACGAGCGCCTGCGTGCCATTACCGAGACCGCCGATAACGCTTTGGACGGCTTCCGCCAGCGCTGCCACGCCTACCTGGAGATGGCGCTGGAGCCCGAGATCCAGCGCATCGTGCTGCGCGACGCCAGAGCGGTGTTGGGTGGCGGCTCGCCTGAGGCCCAGCGGTATTGCATAGAGTCGCTGCGCCAGTTGATCGACAACCTGGTGCTACAGGGCGTTTTCGTCAACGCGCACGCTCAAGCGCTGGCTGCGTTGATCTACGGCAGCTTGGCTGAAGCGGCTGTGTGGATCGCGGAGGCCGAAGACGGCAATGCATGCTTGGCGCAGGCTGGCAAGGCGTTCGACCTGCTGTTGCTCGGGGTGCTAAAGCAGCCAACAGACTCTACGGAGGCGTGAATGCGCGCGACAGTTCCGCCCTGTTGGGAGCCCTGTCCCCCTCAGGGCAGGCTTGGTGCTGCTCAAGGTTTTTCAGTAGCGCTTGCTTGGCTAGGGGCGGGCTCTGTGGAAGAAGACGCGGCAGCATGAAGCTTGTCGGTAATCTGCTTGGCCAAGGCATGGTAAAGCGAGACCGGAGACACCCATCCAGAGATGGCCGCCGCCATCAGTGTCGATGCCAACATGGGAATGGCCAGGTCCGGGCTGTGTGTCAATTCAAGCACGATGACCGAGGCGGTCAGTGGCGAGCGTGTCACACCGGCCAGGTATGCGCCCATGCCGAGTAGTGCGCCTGCCTGGGGATCAACATCGGGCAGCAAGCTCAACAGGGGCGCAAAGGCGGCGCCGATGCTCAGCGAAGGCGAAAAGAGCCCGCCAGGAATCCCGGAAAGATAGGACGCGACGTTGGCCAGAAACTTCCAGAGGAGAAAGCTTGCGTCCGTGATCGGTTGCCCCTCCAGCAATGCTCGCGTTTCTTCGTACCCGGTGCCGAATACATGATTGCCAGAGACGAGCCCCAACGTGGCCAGCAACAAGCCACAGATGGCAGCAAAGCGCACTGGATAGCGTCCGCGTAATGCACAGACCTGGCCGAGTATGCCCTTGTCGGTGGGCAGCACAAGCTTGGCGTAAAAACCACCCAGCAGCCCGCCCAGGACTGCACAGGCAGGCACGACGCTCCAGCCCCAGCCCACCGGCATTCGACCGCTGATTTCTCCAAAATAGGCGTAATGCCCCATCAGCCCCAGCGTGACGACCCCACCGATCAGCACCGCAGTGAGCACCAGGCCGCTGAAACGTTGCTCGAACGTGCGGCTCAACTCCTCAATGGCAAAGACCACCCCCGCTAAAGGTGTATTGAAGGCTGCCGCAATACCCGCGGCGCCTCCGGCGAGCACCAGGCCAGCGATGGTGCGCCGGCCATGCAGGCCTAAACGTCGGCCAAAGGAATAGAGCACAGCGGCGCCGATGTGGACGGTCGGGCCTTCCCGGCCAACCGAACCGCCGACCAGCAGGGCGCCCAACGTCAGGCTCATGCGTACTGCAGCCACAGGGAGCGAGAGTAATCGGGCGCGCAGCCGGCGAGAGGGCACTTCCAGGGCGGCTATGACTTGGGGAATGCCGCTACCCTTGGCATTTTCAAACCACCGTTGCGTCAGATAAGCCAGGAGCGCGAAACCAAGCGGAGTGATTAGAAGAGGTGACCAGGGTGCCCATTCCAGCAAACGCTTGAACGAAGCGAACGCCGCGTCGGCTAGCCAGGCGAATGCCAGCGCAACCAGCCCCACCAGCAACGCCCCGATCCAGAACGCCAGTCGCTGACGCCATTCTCGCCAGCGTGAACGGCGGGAGAGTGAAGGTGCAGGACGGGTAGGTTCGGGCATGGTCCACACATGGCTGACTTGGAAAGCCGTGAGTATGGCGTGTTTTCCCAGGCAGGCCTACCCGACACAGGTTGTAGTCGTGCCAGGCGTGGCGATCCGTTTGCTCACATGCAACGGATCGCCAGTGCCAGAATGTGGCTAGGTGGCCGAACTTGCTTTGGTAGCAGGTGCTGCCTTACGCATGCTCCACATCCCCCAGGTCAAACCCAGCACGGCCGCGATCAATGACGCGGATAGCACACCGAGTTTCGCAGCCCCGAGTGAGCCAGGGTCGACGAAAGCGAGGTTGGCGATGAAGATCGACATGGTGAAACCGATGCCGGCCAGCAGCCCGACCAGCATGATGCTACGCCAGTTGACCTCGGCGGGAAGCTCGCACCAGCCCAGGCGGACCATCAGCCAGCTAACGCTGACGATGCCCAAGGGCTTTCCTGCGACCAGGGCGACAGCGACGGCGATCATGACCCACTGGGGGCCTTCAGCGGACAGGTCGACACCCGAAAGGCTTACCCCGGCATTGGCCAAGGCAAACACGGGCATGATGCCGTAGGCTACCCAAGGGTGCAGGGTCCCTTGCATACGCACCACCGGCGGCAGCAGTTCGCGCTGTGCCAGGCGCAGCCGTTTCAAAGGATCAATGAGGTCGCTGGCATCTTGCTCAGGCGCCTTGGCGCGCCCCAGCAATTCGCCGGTGAAGCGGGTAATGGCATCCAGCGGGCGCTCACGCATGGGCATTGCGGTGACAGGTGTCATCAGGCCTAGCACAACACCTGCGAGAGTCGGGTGGGCGCCGGTCAACAAGATGCCCAGCCAGACGATCGCGCCAGGAATGACATAGGCGAAGGCTGAACCCACACCGATCTTCTGAAGCCCGATCACCATGAGCAGGCCGATCAGTGCAACGCCGAAACCGGTGTAATCAAGGCCGCCAGAATAGAAGAACGCGATGATCAGGACTGCGATGATGTCATCGATGATTGCCAGGGCGAGGAGGAACACACGTACATTGGACGGGATCGACTTGCCGAGCAGTGCCAGTACGCCCACCGCAAAGGCGATATCCGTCGCCGTTGGCACTGCCCAACCTTGTTGGTCTGCTGGCGCGTGACCAAAACTCAGGTAGAGGAGTGCGGGTACCGCTACGCCGCCGACAGCGGCTGCCATGGGAAGCGTGGCTTGGCGCAGGCTGGACAGTGCGCCCTCGTGGATCTCGCGGCGGATCTCCATGCCCACGACCAGGAAAAAGATGGTCATCAAGCCATCATTGATCCAGAAGTGCAGGGACTGCGAATAGACATGCGAGCCCACGCCGAATGTCAACGGCGTATGCCAAAGGGCTTCATAACTGTCGGCAGCCGGGGAGTTCGCCCAGATCAGTGCAGCGACTGCGGCAATCAACAGAACGATGCCGCTGACCGCTTCAATGTGCAAAAAGCGCTCAAGGTTGGCGAAGGCTCGCTCGGCCAGGTCTTGGGCGCGAGGTAATTCTTTTTTATGCATAGGCGCAGGTGCTCCCGCATGGCGGCCCGACCTGCGCTGTTCTTTAACCTGCCTCACTGCACCGTGCAGCTGGCACCCGTCCGCTAGTCTACCGAATAACCACTCTCAGATGAACAAAAAGCGCCAAACCATTCACTCCAAAGGCATGTCGGTTTGAGATTTTTTCCTGCAGACGTTAGGGTTTGTGGTTATTTCCGAGCACACGAGGCTTGGCAAACGGGAATTTATCCAACTGCTAGCCTTGGTAAATGTCGTCGTGCTCAGGCACGCTGTGCTCATCGCCTTGCAAGGAGAACGGCCGCTATGACTGCAGCCCCCAAACCCAGGAGCACCCTCAATCCACCCGTTTTCTACACCAGTGCGATACTTATCTTTCTGCTGGTCCTGTACGCCACGGCATTTCAGGAGCACGCCCAGACGCTGTTCGAGCAAGTCCAGCGATGGATCATCACCAATGCCAGCTGGTTCTACATTCTTGTTGTAGCGCTGGTGTTGATCAGTGTGGTGTTTCTGGCTGTCAGCCGCTATGGCGACATCAAGCTAGGCCCTGACCACAGTGAGCCGGATTACCGCAAGAGCAGTTGGTTCGCCATGCTGTTCTCGGCGGGTATGGGGATTGGCCTCATGTTCTTCGGCGTGGCCGAACCGGTCATGCATTTCGCCACACCGCCCGTGGGCGATCCTGGCACCGTCGCTGCGGCACGGGAAGCCATGAAAATCACCTTTTTCCACTGGGGCCTGCATGCGTGGGCGATCTATGCCATCGTCGCGCTGATCCTGGCCTACTTCAGCTTCCGCAACGGCCTGCCGTTAACCTTGCGTTCGGCACTCTATCCGCTGATTGGTGAGCGAATCTATGGCCCTATAGGCCATGCCGTGGATGTCTTTGCCATCCTCGGCACGGTGTTCGGTGTGGCGACCTCGCTGGGTTACGGGGTATTGCAGATCAACAGCGGGTTTCATCATGTGTTCGGTTTGCCGGTAAACACTACCGTGCAAGTCATCCTCATCACCGCCACCTGCGCATTGGCGACGCTTTCAGTGGCCAGCGGCCTGGACAAAGGTATTCGCATCCTGTCCGAGCTCAACCTGAGCCTGGCGGTGATTCTGATGCTGTTCGTGCTGCTGCTTGGGCCTACGGTGTTCCTGCTGCAGACCTATGTACAGAATACCGGCGCTTACCTTTCGGATATCGTCAATAAAACCTTCAATCTCTACGCTTACGAGCCCACCGACTGGATCGGTGGCTGGACCTTGCTGTACTGGGGCTGGTGGTTGTCCTGGTCGCCCTTCGTGGGTTTGTTCATCGCACGTATTTCGCGAGGGCGGACCATCCGGGAATTCGTCTGCGGCGTATTGTTCGTACCGGCGGGTTTCACCTTGCTGTGGATGACGGTGTTCGGTGACTCGGCAATCCATATGATCCTCAACGATGGTGTAAAGGATCTGGCTACTGTGGTCAGTGAAGACAGTTCCCTCGCCTTGTTCGCTTTCCTGGAGCATTTCCCGTTCTCCAGCATCATTTCGTTGGTCGCGGTGCTTATGGTGGTCGTGTTCTTTGTGACCTCGGCGGACTCTGGTGCGCTGGTCGTGGATATGCTCGCCTCCTCCGGAAAAGGTCATTCACCCCTGTGGCAACGTATCTTCTGGTCAATCTGCATCGGCGCGGTCGCGATCGCGTTGCTGCTGGCGAACGGCCTCAAGGCGCTGCAGACCGCGACCATTGCGAGCGCTCTGCCGTTCGCGGTCATCTTGCTGGTTGCGATTTGGGGCTTGTTCAAGGCGCTGAGTCTTGATGCGACTCGCCGCGGGTTGCGCAATCAAGCGTTGCCAGGCCCACGCCATACCCGCCACCCACACGGCGGCTGGCAGCGGAGGCTGCGCAATATTGCATTGATGCCGCGCCGGGTTCATGTCACCCGCTTTATCGCCGAGGTGGTGAGGCCTGCCTGCGAAGAGGTCGCCCAGGAGTTGCGTAAGCAAGGCTACGAGGTGAGCGTGAATGAGCGCGATGATGGACGGGTATCCCTGGAGCTCTCCCATGCCGGTGAAGGGCGTTTCCTCTACGAGGTGCGGCCACGGGCCTTCAATACGCCAAGCTTCGTCATGCAGGACACCGAAGACGGTGGCGATGCGCGCAAGTATTTCCGTGCGGAAGTGCATCTGCGAGAAGGGGGCCAGGACTACGACATCATGGGGTGGAGCCGCGACGATGTGATTGGTGACATCCTGGATCAGTACGAACGCCACCTGCAATACTTGCACGTGGTGGGCTGAACTGGATTCGGTCCTGCCCTGGCGCAGTCAGGGCAGGGCGGTTCGCCTGCTGTCCAAAGGCGGATTTTCGCAGGCCCAGAAGTCTACTGCAGCAATGCGTTCGCTCGGCGGTCCTAACCAATGGGACAGCGGCTGGCACCCGGTTGTCGTGCAGACCTGATAGTCGCCAGCCTCGGGCGTTCGCCCGGCATGCAAGGGCTGCAGCGGTGGTAGATGACGACGATAGTGCCAAGTGCCGTCGCGCAGTTGAGCGTCGTCCGGAATCTCCATGCCGGCCCCGCTGCCTTTGACCCGTGCCTCTACCAGTACCAGGCCAGCCGGGGTCACTTGATAATCCTCTTCCCAGCGGACCTTTTCGATACTGTGCTGCCACGCGAGGGTAAACTCGTTCAGTGGCAGGCTGACCCAGACCACACCGGCCAGCCCAACGCAAAGGCTGATCATGCGGGGTGTCCAGAAGCCGGTCGGCTTCGCCAGTAGTGCCAACCCAGCACTGCCGCACCCAAAACAAAACCGACCTCATCGCTGATGGGCAGGGCGAGTATCAATGACACGCCAGCAGTGAACGCCAGCAGGCGCTCCCACCAAGGCATGGGGGCACGCAAATGCCCGATCGACGCACACCCCCAAAGGGCAACCGCGAACGCCGCCTTGATCACCATGTACAGCGTGCTGCCCATGCCTTCACCTTGCATCATCAACGCCGGGTCATAGACTGCCATGAAGGGTACAACGAAACCGGCCAAGGCAATGCGCACCGCCCAGAAACTGATCAACAGGCCTTTTTCCTTGGCAATCGGGGCAGCTGCAAAGCACGCCAATGCCACGGGCGGCGTCAGGTCGGCCAGGATGCCGAAATAGAACACGAACATGTGCGAGACGATCAGCGGGACCCCGAGTTCCAACAGGGCCGGGGCAGCAATGGAGCTGGTGATGATGTAGTTGGGGATGGTCGGAATGCCCATACCCAGTACCAGGCAGGTGAGCATGGTCAACACCAGCGAAAGGAACAGGTTGTCGCGTCCCAGGTCAAGAATGTATCCGGCAAAGGTGGTGGCCAGGCCGGTCAGCGAGATGACGCCGATAATGACACCGACCAGCGCACAGGCAATACCCACCGGTACCGCATGACGGGCACCCTCCGCGAGGGCCATGACGCATGCGTGCAGGGTGGCGCGGCCGCCCTGGACGAAGCAGCACGCAATGGCCAGGCCGGCAATGACCATCAGGATCACCCCGATCCCCATGCGGAAAAAACCTGAACACAGTATCCCGAGTGCAACCCAGAAAGCCGCGCGCAGCCAGGTTTTTTGAGCGCGCAGGATGATGGCCGAGCCAAGGATGACGATGGCGGTCAGGGCCAGGCCGACCATTCCCGAGTACAAAGGTGTTCGCCCGGAAAACAACAGCGCGACCAAGACCATCAGCGGTACGAGCAGGAACCAGCGTTGTCGCAACGCATCCCAGGCACTCGGGCACTGTTCGCGCGGCAAACCATGCAGATGGCTGCGCCGAGCCTCCAGGTGGACCATCCAGTAGACCGAGCCGAAGTACAGCAACGCTGGGATGAGCGCGGCTTTCGCCACCTCGGCGTAGGGCACGTTGATCGTCTCGGCCATGATGAACGCCACAGCGCCCATCACCGGCGGCATCAGCTGGCTGCCCATGCTGGAGGTCGCCTCGACGCCACCGGCAAATGCAGGTTTGTAGCCGAAGCGCTTCATCAGCGGAATGGTGAACTGTCCGGTGGTGACGACGTTGGCCACCCCCGAGCCGGTAATGGTACCCATCAGTGCCGAGGAGAACACCGACACTTTGGCCGGCCCCCCGCTGCGATGGCCGAACAGCCCCATGGCGAAATCTGTGAACAGACGAATCATGCCCGCTTGCTCAAGAAATGCGCCGAACAGGATGAACAGGTAAATGTAGGTGGCTGAGACATAGGTCGGTGTGCCATACAGCCCCTCGGTGCCGAAGGCCAACTGATTGACGATCTGATCGAGGCCGTAGCCTCGATGCGCCAGTTCGCCTGGCAAGTGTTGGCCAAGCAACCCATAGGCCAGAAACAGGGCGCAAATGATGGGCAACGCTATGCCCATGACGCGCCGCGCGGCTTCAAAGACCAAACCAATAAGCAACAGACCCACGATCAGGTCACTGGTGGTCAGTTCGCCGGAGCGTTGAATCAGATCCCCTTCGAAGTACCACTGGTATGCGGCCGTCGCCATTCCCGCAAGACCCAGCAGCCAGGCAAGAGGTTGCCAGGGCCGATGGTGGCCAACGCATGCATAGCTCAGGTACACCACCAGCAACAGGAACCCCACGTGTATTGCACGCAGTACTTGGGTGGAAATCAGGGGGAAGGCCGCTGTGGCGATCTGGAATACCGAAAAGACCAGCGCCACGGCAAAAAGCGCGGCAGGCCAGCGATCGGTGCTGGCGTGAAGACCTTGCGCGGTATCATTCATACGCTGCTCCATGGCTCGAGGATGTCATCAGGGGAGCAGGTTTTTCTCCTTGAAGTACCTCTCTGCTCCTGGATGCAGCGGAATGGGCAGGTTCTTGGCGGCATTTTCTGCCTGGATATCTTTCGCTGCAGCGTGGGCCGTGACCAGGCGTGGAAGGTTCTCGAATATCAGCTTGGTCATCTGATAGGCCAGGTCATCGCCGATATCGGCGCGGGTGACGAGGATGTTGTTGATGGCCGCCGTTGATACGTCCGCACTCTGACCATCATAGGTGTTGGCAGGAATGGTGGCGGGTTGGTAGGCGTTGTTGCCAATGCGGGTCACGACGTCGGCAGGGATAGGCACGAACACTACCGGCAAGGTCGCGGCCAGGTCCCGGATAGCTGCTTGACCGAGCCCTGAGGATTGCAGCGTGGCGTCAAGCTGACGGTTCTTGATCAGTTCGACGGACTCCGCATAGGGCAGGTATTCAACTTTTCCCATGTCCTGGTAGGTAAGCCCTGCGGCTTTGAAGATGGCGCGGGCATTCAGCTCGGTGCCGGACTTGGGTGCCCCAACCGAGATACGCTTGCCTTTGAGGTCTGACAGGGAGGTGATCCCCGACTCCTTGCTGGCGACGATCTGGATGTAGTTCGGGTAGGTGCCGGCGATGGCGCGGAGTTTCTTCAAGGGCGTTTTGAATCCAGCCTCTGCATCGCCCTTCCAGGCATCTGACACCGAATCCCCCAGCGCGAATGCCAACTCCCCTCGACCGGCTTGCAACAGGTTGAGGTTCTCTACCGAGGCCTTGGTGGCTTGCACCGTGGTCTTGCTGCCTTCGATGCCGTGGCTGTAGATCTGTGAAATGCCTACGCCTACCGGGTAATAGACACCACTGGTACCGCCTGTGAGGATGTTGATGAAGGTCGGTGCGGCCTGGGCAGCCGCGCAGACCGTAAACAAGGTGCTGGCCAATGCCAGGCGAAGGGCTCGGTTCATGGCGTCGTTCTCCGCTTGTTGTTGTTATTCCTGCGCCAGTAAACCTAGAACGAATATGCAGTCCCTGCCCAATTTTATGGCTGATTGGCCGGATGACCTCCGCCTTAGAATCGCCAGAAGACTGGCGAGACCAGTACCAGTACGGTGAGGATTTCGAGCCGTCCAAGCAGCATGCCGATGGTCAGTAACCATTTCGCTGCGTCCGGCAAGGAGGCGAAATTACCTGCAGGACCGATAAGTGTGCCCAGGCCTGGGCCGACGTTGCATACGGCGGTGGCAGCCCCACTCAACGCCGTCATCCAGTCGAGCCCTATCAGAGAGAGGCCAAGGGCGATGATCGCGATGGTGACGGAGAAGAAGAACGAGAACGTCAGCAATGAGCGAACGATCTCTTCATCGATGGGGTGCCCATTGTATTTCTTCGAGATCGTTGCCCGTGGATGGATCAACTGTTTCAGGCTGCTGACAAGCAAGGCAGCGGCCACCTGGAAACGGAATATTTTCAAACCGCCGGCGGTAGAGCCCGAGCACCCGCCGATGAACGTCAGGTAAAAGAACAGCATGATGGCGAAGCTGCCCCAGAGCGTGTAATCACCCACGGCAACGCCCGTGGTGGTCACCACCGAGGTCACATTGACCGCAACGATACGAAACGCATCCCACCAGGCCAGATCGCTGTGCCAGCAGAGCCAGGTTCCGACCGTGAGCCAGACGAAGGCGAGAAAGCCAATGAAACCGCGAACCTGATGGTCCTTGAGCAGGATGCGTCGATGGCCCCGCAGCGTGGCGACATACAGCGTGAAGGGCAGGCTGCCGAGTATCATGATGACCACGGCTACCCAATGCACCGCAGGCTGTCTCCAATGACCCAGAGAGGCATCCGAGGTAGAGAAACCACCGGTTGAAACCAGCGACATCGAATGATTGATGGCTTCGAACGGGGTCATGCCGGCAGCCCACAACGCGCATGTCCCCAATGCTGTCAGGCCCAGGTAGACCAGCAGGATCATCTTGGCTGCCACATGCGAACGCGGCGTCACTTTGTCAGACCAATCCGAAGACTCGGTCTGGAACAGGCGCATGCCGCCCACGCGCAGCAGTGGCAGGATCGCCACGGCCATGCCGATAAAACCAATGCCTCCCAGCCAGTGCAGCAGGGAACGCCATATCAGCAGCCCCGGTGATGCACTGTCCAGGCCGGTCAGCACGGTCGAGCCGGTGGTGGTGATTCCCGACATGGTCTCGAAGAACGCATCCGTGTAACTGATGTGTCGAATGAACACCATTGGCAGCGCCGCGAATGCGCACACGATGACCCAGCTTGCCGTCGTGAGCAGATACATATCCCTGGTCCGCAGTTGCGGTGTGTCGGGGACGCCGCGGGCTACCATGAGCAGGCCGGCACACAGAACGATCAGGCTCGACCAGACGAATGCACCGAGGTCGTCGCTGCGGTCGTACACCAGCAGCGTCAGCATCGGAATCACCATGCTGACGGCCAACGTGATCAGGAATACACCAATAATGAACGCGATGAAACGCAATGCGGGAAGCGGCATTGAGGGAGCTCGTTGGGACAATGCCGGCAGTATTGCCTGCTTTACGGTAATGTCGAGTAAAAAAGGCGTAAAGTCGTGGGCTGGGATTTTTTACGCCGTTATCTGGCTCCTGCTCAATGGCTCATTGGGTTGACCTCTCCGAGAGTTCTCGTCTATCGGCTCCGAAGCGGTTGGAAAGGCGGCCTCAAGCACCGCGTGCTCCCTGCTCGCGGCGCTTGTGCGGCACTATCGATAATGCCGCAGAGGGCATGGAAAGCCCTAGGCTCTGTACGAAAAGCCTTGATACTTGTTCATGCTGCGTTGAAAACAGCCTCGGAATGCTCATGTACTCCAGTACAGTCGGGCGCGACCCCGGCCGTTCCTCGGCTGTTTTCGCCTTGCCTGACCTGCGTCTCAAGACTTTTCGTACAGAGCCTAAGGCTTCCTGGATCACTTGATCAGCGACACACCACTGAGCTTCTGCAGCTCGTCAAAATCGATGTCCGCGCAGATCTCGATCACTTTCAGTCCTTCAGGTGTCACTTCCAGTACGGCCAGGTCGGTGTAGATGCGGCTGACGCAAGCGATACCGGTCAGCGGGTAGGTGCACTCGGGCACCAGCTTGCTTTCGCCGGTCTTGGTCAGGTGGTCCATCATCACGAATACCTGGCGGGCGCCGGTGGCCAGGTCCATTGCGCCGCCTACGGCCGGGATCGAACCTTCGGCACCGGTGTGCCAGTTGGCCAGGTCGCCCTTTACCGACACCTGGAAGGCGCCCAGTACAGCGATGTCCAGGTGGCCGCCACGCATCATCGAGAACGAATCGGCATGGTGGAAGAAAGCACCACCGGTCAGCAGGGTGACGTGCTGCTTGCCGGCGTTGATCAGGTCATCGTCTTCCTCGCCCGGCGCAGGGCTTGGGCCCATGCCCAGCAGGCCGTTCTCGCTGTGCAGGAACACTTCCTTGTCGCCCAGGTAGTTGGCCACCAGGGTCGGTGCGCCGATGCCCAGGTTTACATAAGCGCCTTCCTGGATGTCTGCGGCCACGCGTTGGGCCATCTCGGTGCGGGAGAGCTTTTTGGTGATGGTCATGGCAGGCCTCAGACAGCTTTGGCAATCGAAGAAACGGCAGCACCGGTGACGGCGACCACACGCTGGACGAAGATACCCGGGGTGATGATGTGTTCCGGGTCCAGTTCACCAAGTTCGACGACTTGGTCGACCTGGGCAATGGCGGTCTTGGCGGCCATGGCCATGATCGGGCCGAAGTTGCGGGCGGCCTTGCGGTAGGTCAGGTTGCCCCAACGGTCACCCTTGTGCGCCTTGATCAGTGCGAAGTCGGCGTGCAGCGGCATTTCCAGCACGTACATGCGGCCGTCGATCTCACGGGTTTCTTTGCCCTCGGCCAGCAGGGTGCCGTAGCCGGTTGGTGAGAAGAACGCACCAATGCCGGAGCCTGCGGCGCGGATACGCTCGGCCAGGTTGCCCTGCGGCACCACTTCCAGCTCGATCTTGCCGGCCCGGTACAGCTCGTCGAACACGTAGGAGTCGGACTGGCGCGGGAACGAGCAGACCACCTTGCGCACGCTGCCTGCCATGAGCAGGGCGGCCAGGCCGATCTCGCCGTTGCCGGCGTTGTTGCTGATGATGGTCAGGTCGCGGGCACCGGTGGCAATGAGGCCATCGATCAGCTCGGACGGCATGCCAGCCGTGCCGAAGCCACCGACCATGATGGTCGAACCGTCGGTGATCCCTTCCACCGCGCTGGCGATGGACTCGTACGTTTTATTGATCAAGGCGAGCTCCTGGTTGTTCCTGGAGTTGTGGTTGTCGGGCTGGCCGGAGCGCGTGAAGCGATGGGGCCTGTCAGCACTTGATATGGCTTGCTGACTTTCGCTATAGCGTGCCGCAAGATAGGGCAACAGTAGAGAGGGTTTGGCTGAATTTGTGCGATTATCGAACTGTTGTGCGATCTGCGAGCAGTACTGGAGGCTGCTGCACCCGAGTAGTGGGAGCACCTGACCGACCTGGCCGAGCAAGTTGCAGAAGCTGCTGGGGCAGTTCGAAGTCAGCGATGATGGCGAACAAGGCGTCGCTGCCAGAGTAAAGCGCCGCACGGTAAAGCTGTTGTGGCCATGCAGGCTGAAATACCCACCTGCAATGTGACCTGCCGGCCACCTTCCTCAATTACCTGGGGCGATGCGGGTCGCTGGCCGGGCTTGGGGTACGGGCGCGCAACGTGATGGCGCGCTCCAACTACCGGACAGATATAGATGAGAACCGCTTGATTCTGAGATGGGTAGGCCTGAGCTGTGGAGCATGACAGTGGCTCTTGCAGGTCACTGCAAAGTGTCGGGCTTCAGGCTATCCGGCAATTGCCGGATG